>JAFRTA010000398.1 GCA_017427315.1 Clostridia bacterium | reverse complement strand
GCAAAGCAGCCGCCCGGCCAACGCAGGACAGGTATGCGCATCTCTTTCAGCGCTGCGACCGCATCGCAGCGCATTCCGTTTATGTTCGGGATCGACGAATTCTCGCCGACGTAAAGCCCCTCGTAAATACATCTTCCGAGATGCTCGGAAAAATGGCCGTAGATCTCTTTATTGATTTTGGATTTCTTTTCATTCGGGTTGATAAGATATTTTTCCATATGGTTCCTCCGTCTGCGACTCGTTTATTTTTTTCAGTTTATCATAATATCCGATGGATTGCAAGTAATTATTCCGCAATATTTCAACATTTTTCATAAAAAATACTTGAATATTATCGGTTTAATATGATAATATAAACTATCTGATTCCAGACAGAACTTCATCGGAAGCGAGGAATACGGCATGAGAGAAGAAACGAAGCAATACGCCCGCGAAGCGTTCGAAATCGTCAGGCACGCAGCATACGGTATCGGTTCGCGGCTTCCGGGGACCGAAAACGAAAGAAAATTCGGCGCCTATATGGGAGAAAGATTAAAGGTGCTCGGCATCGAGCCTGTCCGGGAGGAATTCGGCGTTTCGCCCCGATCCTCGATCGGCGGGCTGCCCTACACCGGATATATCTGCATCGCCATGAGCGCGCTGTGTTATCCCGCGTTCGCGATCCCGCAGCTTTGGTTCGGCATGACGTTCTTTTATATCGCCGCGACGGTCTGGCTGATCTGCAGCGTGTTCCTTTATAAAACGTGGTTCGATATGTTCTTCCATCAGGAGATCTCGCAGAACACGTACGGCGTTCTGGAGCCGGAGGACGGCGAGTTCGACTACACGATCATTCTCTCCGCGCATACGGACACCTGCTGGACGTGGAAGCATTCGGAGCATTCTTTCCTGTTCCGTAATTCAAAGCCGCTGCTCGGACTTCTTGAAATCTATATCAAAGTCGGCTACGGAGCGGTCTGTTATTTCCTTCTGCTGGGAATCTGCATCTTCATGTCCGTCCTTCATTTCGGCGCCGCGCTGAACGCCCCGTGGGCAGTACGGGCGCTGACGAGCGAATGGTTCTCCGTCTTCCGTTTCATCATGTATTTCGTCCCAGCGCTGACCGCGCTCGGCGGCGCTTTCCTCGCCATGTGGAACGATAAGAACCCGCAGAACGCCTCAAAGGGCGCGATGGACAACGCCACCGGCGTGGCGCTCGGGTACGAGGTCGTCAAATATTATAAAGAGCATCCCGATAAGATGCCGAAGCGCTGCCGTATCATTGATTTGAACACCGGCTGCGAGGAGGTCGGACTGCGCGGCGCCATGGCGTTTGCGCGCGAGCACAAAAACGACGGGTTGCTCGACAACGCGTGGAACATCAACATCGACTCGATCGCCGACGAGGACTACTTCGAGGTCGTGGTCAAGGACGACTGGATGTTTACACGCTTTGACAGAGATTTGGAACGGATGTTCAAGGAAACCTTTGCGGAAATGGGTATTGAAAGTAAAACAGGCGGATGTATCCATAATCCCGTCGGCGGGAGCGATTCCACGCCGATGACGCGCGCGGGCGTGAGATCCGTTACGTTTGCCGCTCAAAATCCCGCGCCGACCTGGTATTACCATACTTGGCACGATATGCCGGAGCGGTTCTCGGAGGAGACCGTCGGCAAGGGGTTCGAGGTGATCCTCCGCGTAATCGAAAAAATAGCGGAACAGGAATCGAAGTCGGCAGATTGAACCGTCACAAAAAAACCTTCCCGGAATCCGGGAAGGTTTTTTTCGGATAATTCTTTTTACAGCTCGGCAAAATACTTGATGGTGCGGACCATCTGGCTGGTGTAGGAGTTCTCATTGTCGTACCAGGAGACGACCTGGACTTCATAGAGGCCGTTGCCGAGGTCGATGACCATGGTCTGGGTCGCGTCAAAGAGCGAGCCGAAGCGCATACCGATGACGTCGGAGGAAACGATGGGATCCTCGTTGTAGCCGAAGGATTCGGAAGAAGCTGCCTTCATCGCGGCGTTGATGCCCTCGATGGTGACGTTCTCGCCCTTAACGACAGCCGTCAGGATCGTGGTGGAACCGGTCGGCACGGGAACGCGCTGTGCGGAACCGATGAGCTTGCCGTTGAGTTCGGGGATAACAAGGCCGATCGCCTTCGCTGCGCCGGTGCTGTTGGGAACGATGTTGGCTGCGCCTGCGCGGGCACGTCTCATATCGCCCTTTCTGTGCGGACCGTCAAGGATCATCTGGTCGCCGGTATATGCGTGGATGGTGCTCATGATACCGCTCTGGATGGGAGCGAAGTCATTGAGCGCTTTCGCCATGGGAGCAAGGCAGTTGGTGGTGCAGGAAGCCGCGGAGATGATCTGATCGTCGGCGGTGAGGGTATCCTCATTCACGCTGAAAACGATGGTCTTAAGGTCTTTACCGGCGGGAGCGGAGATAACGACCTTCTTTGCGCCTGCGTTGATGTGCGCCATGCTCTTGTCTTTGGAGCAATAGAAGCCGGTGCACTCAAGAACGACGTCAATGCCGAGCTCGCCCCAGGGAAGATCGGCGGCGTCTTTTTCCGCATATATTTTCAGGACTTTACCGTCAACGGTGATGGTGCCGGCCTCGTCGTCGGCGGAAACCGTGTGAAGATTCTCGCCGATAACGCCGCAGTAACCCTTCTGCGCGGTATCATACTTCAGAAGATTGGCAAGCATCGAGGGCTTGGTGAGGTCGTTGATGGCGACGACGTCATAACCTTCCGCGCCGAACATCTGACGGAACGCCAGACGGCCGATTCTTCCGAAACCGTTGATTGCAACTTTAACAGACATTTTTCATTCCTCCGATAGAATTATTTGTATAATTTTATACATTCATATTTTACGCTATTTTTTTATCTATTGCAAGCTTTTTAAGATAAATTTACCTTTTGATTTTCATATTTTGTTTATTTGAACAAAAAACGAATCAAATGAAAAGCTATATTGTTGCGTATAGCATGCTGCGGATTTGGGCGTAACCGTATCTGTTTCCCATATAATCATATGCCTGCGCCGGTCTGACGTCGTCCGCGCAGAATCTGTGCAGCGCGAAGGAGAAAAACATCGAATCATATCCGTTCGGGCAGTCGATCCCATCGGGCAGCGCCGAAGCCGGAACGACGGCCGAATTCCCGCGTCCGCATTTCCGTGAAATCACGATTTTCCCCTCGGGAACGGTCCCGCCCAGACAATCCACGACGATATCGGCGGCGCCGACTCCCCTTGCGTCTGTAAAGACCGGGAGCGCGGTTTTCTCACACAGAAGCAGTTTGTCCGCGAGCGCACAGTATTCCGCCGCGCAGCCGGAAGACGTCAATACGCACATATTCACATTCTTTCCGGCTGCTTGACATGCGATGTCGGAAAACTTGCCGTCCGGGTCGAAAAGACAGACTTTCAGCGGAGAATCACGCCCGGTTCCCTCAAAAAGACGCAGAACGGATCTGATAAAAACGCTGTCGCGATATGATTCGAACCGACGCAGAACGGAGCCGTCGTATCGGACGCTCCCGTATTCCTCCGGGAATAATACACGATCGCGAAAACGGGAGAGCAGTTCGGATATCTGCTCTCCCGAAAGTATTCCCCGCGTTACATCGATTCTGTACACGGGACGTCTGTTGTAAATAAACGCCGTTTCGACGCGATACGCGGCATGCGGGCGGTTCCGGTTCCCGCCGCAGGGCATAATATAAGCGAACATATCAATAATTATGCCGGCGGATAATCATTCAGAACGTCAATCCTGACTTTCTCTGCGTTTTTTCCGGATCACACCGAATACGGCAATCGCGGCAATCGCGACAACGACGACGATCAGCGCGATATAAACGCCTGCGCTTTTGCTGCCCTCGATTTTCAGATCGTCCC
Source organism: Clostridia bacterium (assembly GCA_017427315.1). GTDB lineage: Bacteria > Bacillota > Clostridia > Oscillospirales > Acutalibacteraceae > RGIG2774. Next base: position 3,364 of record JAFRTA010000398.1, on the reverse strand, counting down.
AAAGGTTTGTCATCAGAGCGAGCGTTTCGGGAGAAAGATTATGGAAAAACTCCGTTTTAACGGGTACCGTGCCGTAAAGATACTCGTTGTCTTTATAAATATAATCCGGATTTTCAAGCACGCCGGTGTGCGGCCAACCGTAAATCACGAACTCGGCGTTCGCCGTTGCGATATACGTTTCAAGCATGAAATTGATATACAGCTCGGCAGCCGCTTTATTCTGCGCGTTTTTCGGAATGCAAAGCGCATCGACGAATACATTTGTCCCCTCTTTGGGATAAAAGAATCTTAAGTCGGGATTGTTCTGCGCCATCATGACGTAATCGCCGACATAATACGGCGCTATCGCGGCTTCGCCGTTTTCCATTTTGTTATAAATCTCATCCATAACGTAGGATTGAACGAGAGGCTTCTGCTCTTTCAGTTTATCGGCAGCTTTCTGCCAATCCTCGGCGTTTTCACTGTTGACGTCGAGTCCGAGCAGGAACTGCGCCGTGGAAAAAGCGTCGCGCGGATTGTTGAAATTGAGAATCTTATCCGCATATTTTTCATCCCAGAGAATGCTCCAGCTATCGGGTTCTCCGTCGACCATCTTCGAATTGTAAATAATACCCATTACGCCGTAGGTATAAGGTACGGAGTATTCGTTATTCGGATCATAATACAAATTTTTATATTCCTCGGGAATATACTTGTAGTTCGGTATATTCGAAAAGTCTATCTTTTCGAGCATATCCTCCGCGATCATCCGCTCTACCATGTAATCGGAAGGACAAATCAGGTCGTAGGACGCGCCGCCCCCGCTGATTTTGGCGTAAAGGTCTTCATTGCTCGTGTAGTTCGTATACTCCACGTGGATCCCGTATCGGTCCTCAAATTCTTTATTCACGTCGAGCGCGCCTTCCGAGCCGTCGGAGATATACTCCCCCCAATTATACACGTTGAGCGTTGTTCCCCGAAGCGTTTCCGGGTCGACCGCAGCGGATGCGTGAACCAGATGCGCGGGGATCATTGCGACCGTGATGAACGCGAACAAAACAGCAGCGAATTTTTTCAATTTATCTCAAATCCTTTCCGAATTTATTGCTTTCAGTATTTGACTTTTTCAATCTGTTTTTTCTCGCCTCTCATCTGAATATAGTTAATGATAATCAGCAAAAACAGAATCGCAAAAAACATAATCGTCGACAAAGCGTACATATCCGGGGTCACGCGTTTTTTCGTCATCGCGAAGATTCTGATGGGCAGCGTCTGCGACGTCGGGCCCGAAACGAAATAACTGATGACGAAATCGTCAAGCGACAGCGTGAACGCAATCATGACGCCTGTGAGCACGCCGGGCAAGATAGCAGGCAGAACAACTTTGAAAAAAGACTGTATCGGCGTACAGCCGAGGTCCTGCGCTGCTTCGGACAGGTTCACGTCCGTTTGCCGCAGTTTCGGCAATACGGAAAGAATCACGTAAGGCAGACAGAACGTGATGTGGGCGATCAGCATCGTCGGAAAGCCGAGCACTCCGGTCCTGCCGAGCATCCTGCCGGCAAATACGAACAGAAGCATCATCGAAATGCCGGTGACGATATCCGGATTCATCATCGGGATATTCGTGACCCCCCGAGTGACGTTTTTCACCCATTTGTTTTTCATTTTAAATATACCGACTGCGGAAACTGTGCCGAGAACGCCGGAAATCAGCGACGAGCTGACCGCGAGAATCATCGTATTCCGGAACGCGTCAAGCGTCGCCGCGTCATGAAACAGCTCGCGATACCATTTCAGCGAAAAACCGTGAAGTTGCGCGGTGCTGTTGGCGGCATTGAACGAGTATACGACGAGAACGAGAATGGGCGCGTAAAGAAACACGAGAATCAGAACTGCATAAACGGGCATCAGAACGCTTCTTTTCCGCTTCATACCGCAAGCCTCCCCTGTTCGATATCGTCTTCGCCGGAGAAATGATTCATTACGGCCAGGCAAACGAGAATCAGCACCATGAGGATAAGAGACAGCGCGGCGCCCATATGATAATTGTTCGACGTCATAAACTGACTTTCAATCACGTCGCCGATCAGAAGCGTGTTCGTTCCGCCTAATTTCTGCGAAATATAAAAGGTGCTGACCGAAGGGACGAATACCATCGTTACGCCGGAAATCACGCCGGATGTGCTGTTCGGCATGATCACTCGGCGGAATACGTCCACCTTGTTCCCGCCGAGATCTTCACACGCTTCAATCAGTGAACGGTCAAGCTTGACCATAACGGAATAAATCGGAAGAATCATATAGGGGATAAAATCGTAAACCATGCCGAGAACGACGGCGCCGCGCGTATTGATCAGATGCAGCGGCTGAAGCCCTATCGAGGTGAGGATCGTGTTTATGATCCCGTTGTTTTCAAGAATCGTCATCCACGAATAGGTCCGCAGCAGAAAGTTCATCCACATCGGCAGCATCACGAGCGTTATCATCGTCTGCTGAACGTTGAATTTCGACTGCGAGATAAAATAAGCGAGCGGATAAGCGAGCAAAAGACTGATTGCGGTCGCAAGCAGCCCGAGCCAGATCGAAAGCAGGAAAGTATCGAAATACTTCGGGATCTGTTTGATATTATCGAGCGTAAAACTGCCTTCGGCGCCGGTCAGCGAATAGTATACGACCATAACCAGAGGCACGACCACGAAGATCGCCGACCAGACCAGATGCGGCGTGGCGAGAAGTCTTGATTTCAAGGTCCGATTCTGCATCCTCCCCGCCTCCTTTATTCCTCTGACGGAACAGCGGACGCATCGGACATTTCCTCGTATTCGTCGCTGTACGAGCTGAAATCGCCGTAAAGCCCCGAATACTCGGACTTTTTCATGATATGAAAAGCGTCCGGCTCGATATAAAGACTGATTACGTCGCCGACATCCTGCCTGTCCGTCGTCTGAATCATCCATTTAAATCCGTCCACGTCGACGATGATCTCGTAGAATATGCCCATAAACGTGACGGACGTCACGGTACCCGCGAGCATGCTTCTCTCAAGCGGTACGATATCGATATCCTCCGGCCGTATCACAACGTCGACTTTTTCGTTCTCTTCAAACCCCTGGTCGACGCATTCAAAACGCTTTCCGTCGATTTCAACGAGATTATCGGCAACCATCACGCCGTCGACAATATTGCTTTCACCGATAAAGTCCGCCACAAACGCGTTTTTCGGCTCGTTATAGATATCGATCGGTTTGCCGATCTGCTGGATCTTGCCGGCGTCCATCACAACGATCGTATCGGACATCGAAAGCGCTTCCTCCTGATCGTGCGTGACGTAGATAAACGTGATGCCGAGACGCTTCTGAATGCCCTTGAGCTCCTGCTGCAT
>JAFRTA010000397.1 GCA_017427315.1 Clostridia bacterium | reverse complement strand
TACTTATAAAACTGCCCCTTGACCGCGGCGTCCGCGCCGTCATAGTGCTTGTTCTGGAGCTGTCTCGGAACAGGCCCCGTTTTTCCGCGCTGAAGGTCTTCCGTTGCGCGGTTGATCGCGTTGTAAGCGCTGTTGGATTTCGGCGCGGTGCACACGAGAACGACCGCGTCCGCAAGAGGAATGCGCGCCTCCGGCAGTCCGACCTGAAAGGCGATGTCCACGGCAGCCTTAACGATCGGTATGATTTGCGGATAGGCAAGCCCCACGTCCTCGCAGGCGCATACCATCAGCCGACGCGTCGCCGAGGCGAGGTCGCCCGCCTCTAAAATGCGCGCGAGGTAATGGATTGCCGCGTTCGGGTCGGAACCGCGCATGCTTTTCTGAAATGCCGACAGCAAATCGTAATGCTCTTCGCCGAGCTTGTCGTAACGGATCACGGTCTGTCTGCCCACGCCGACGGCGGTTTCGAGCGTAATCGTGCGCGCCTCGCCTTCTGCGGGAACGGGCGAAGCGAGCAGCGCGGCCTCGGCGTTGTTGATCGCGCTGCGCACGTCGCCCCCGGCGGCGTTGGCGATTTGTTCGATCACACCGGGCTCGAGCTCCAGCGGCGTATGTTGTTCTGCCGAGAGGATATTGAACGCGCGCAGTACCGCGATTTTGATATCCGAAGCGTCCACGGGCTTGAACTCGAACACCGTCGAGCGGCTCAGGACCGCGGAATAGACGTAAAAATACGGGTTCTCCGTCGTCGAGGCGATTAGGGTGATGCGTCCGTCTTCGATATACTGCAGCAGGATCTGCTGCTGTTTTTTGTTAAAATACTGGATCTCGTCGAGATACAGCAATATCCCGCCGCGCGTATCGATCGCGTCGAGCGAGGCGACGATTTTTTTAACGTCCGCGATGGAAGCCGTCGTGCCGTTCAGCTTGAAGAGCTTTTTCTCCGTGACCCCCGCCGCGATTTCGGCGACGGTGGTTTTGCCGGTGCCGGGCGGGCCGTAGAAAATGAGGTTCGGCAGTTGTCCGGAATTGATAATGTTGCTCAAAGGCTTGTTTTCGCCGATCAGATGCTTCTGCCCGACGATTTCGTCGAGCGTTTTCGGCCGAAGTCTGTCCGCAAGCGGCGTCGCCATAATCCTCACCGTCCTTTTGTTCTGTTTGTATTATAACAGAAATTCGGGAAAAAGCAAGATAAATTCTGATTTAACGGCGGAGCCGTTTCATCAGAATTTATCCTTCTTGATTTTTTATATAATAAATGTTACACTGTAAAAAAAGGGGGCGAGGGAATGCGGAACGCGGAGAAAAAGAAACGGACGATGCTTCCCGACTTTTGCGCCGTCGCCGTATTCTGCGCCCTGTTCGGCTGGTTCGCGTATTCCGTCCGTTTCGGCGTGAACCGTGTGGACGAGAGCTTTTATCTGTCAATCGTGCAGCGCTTTCTGCAGGGGGACCGCGTGCTCGTGGACGAATGGCACCTCTCGCAGCTTTCGGCGCTGTTTCAGGCGCTGCCGTACGCGGTCTATGTCCGCGCGGCCGGGGGCACGCAGGGCGTGATCCTGTATATGCGTTACGTCTTCCTTGCCGTCCACGCCCTGTTGTATTGGTATTTATACGGGAAGCTGCGTTCCCGGGGGTTGTCCGGCCTGGTTTCGGCCGCGTTGTTTTTCGCTTTCGTGCCGTTCGCGCTGTTTACGTTGAGTTATTATACGATGGCGACGCACGCGCTCCTCGTCGTCTGCGTGTTGCTCTTTCTCAAGGAAAAACCGTCCGCGCCGGCGCTCGTGCTGGCGGGAACCGTCTTTTCCTGCGCCGTGCTCATCGAACCGCCCTTCGCATTCATTTATTTTCTCTACACTGTTCTCGTTCTTGTCTATGCCGTATCAAAAAAGAGAGGAAAGCTCTTTTTCCCGTCTTATGATTTTATCCTTTGCGGCAGGGTATGGAAATATCTCACCCTCGGCGTCGTTATCAGCGCCGCGGCGTTTTTGATATTTCTGCAGTGCAATGCCGGCCTCGGCAGCGTGATAAAGAACCTGCCGAACCTGTTTACCGACAGCGAATACGACCTGTCCGCGGGCGGCGTCGTCAGCGGGTATTTCCCGCGAAAGCTCGCGCGCGCAGCGGAGCTGTTCGGGGTGCCGTTCTGCGCCGGGCTTCTGTTCAGCCTTGCCGCCGCGATATTCTGTTCGTTTTACAAAAAGAAAAAGCCCGTTTTCGGCGGGACGGCGGCGCGCGTTGCGGTGTTCGCTCTCGCAGCGCTCTGCGCAGGAGGCGCCGCGGTTTACGCGTTTTTCAAAAGGGGAGCGGGCGACGTCAATCAGCCCTGGTTCTATTTTTCGGCGCTCACGCTGCCTGCCGCCGTTTTCGGCGCGGTGTGCCATTTTCTTCTGAAGAAGAAAGACCGCCGTTTGTTCTGTTTTTTTATCGTCGGCTTTTTTGCTTCCGTCGCGAAGGACGCCGTCTCCGAGGTCTCGCTCGGCGTCGCCTGCGCGCTCGGTTTTATCCCCGCGGCGATTTTTGCGTTTTCTCTCGGGAAGGAGCTGCGCGATGAAGAAAAGCGAATTGCGGGAGGCAGGCGCGTCGCTGCGCGCGCGGCGCTTTTCGCCGCAGCGGCGGGACTGTGCTGCGTGCTGACCGCGCACGGATGCGCCGCGTATCTTTCCGGTTCGTTCAAGCTCATGGAGCAGTTCTACGCGCCGATGTACTCCGGCATTTCGGCGGAGAATACGCCCCTTGATTCAAAAATAGAAAAAGGGCCGTACCGCGGCGTATATACGACGGCGCTGTTTAAAATGCGGCACGAGGCGATGCTTTCGGACCTCGACAAAATCGCCGGTTCCGCGCAGGGCGGGGTATATGTGACCGAGCGTTTTCCCGCGGCGTATCTCTATCTTGACAGACCTTACGGCGCGTATTCCACCTGGTTCGTTGAAAAAGACGGGGAAAGACAGCGGGAATACTGGCGGCTTCACCCGGAGAAATATCCCGTTTTCGTTTATGTTCCGTTTTATCACGGTTCGTTTTACGTCTCGAATGAGCGCGTGCAGGGCGAAGGATGGACCGACCGTGCGCTTGAATCCGCCCGCGCCCTCGGCGGCGGTGAGCCGGTCAGAGGGAAAGCGGGGTATATTGTCCGGATCGGGGAGACGGAGAAAAACTGATTTGTCGGGCTGACGCCCTCCGCGGATATCGGGGATCGGATATCGTGCCGATACCGCGACTCAAATCAAAGAATTAACACTGCATTTTTTTAGAAGCTGATAAAATAATTTACAAGCACGATTCACGAGATCCGATATCCGAAATTCTGATTCTGCAAATAATTATAGGAGGTTATATATCATGTCACTTTACATCAAAGAACTGCCCGTCAGCGAGAAGGATTACGCGAACGAGATGCAGAACCGCGTCGAGCCCTATCTTGCCGGGATCCGCGAGGAAGGGTATTTCAAAAGCTTTGACGAAAAAGAGATCCATTATGAGAAGTATCTCATCCCGGACGCCGAGGGGACCGTCGTGATCTCCCACGGCTTTACCGAGAGCGCCGAGAAATTCCGCGAGATGTCCTTCAGCTTCCTCACGATGAAGTTCAACGTCTTCGCGATCGATCACCGCGGGCACGGGCGTTCCTACAGAATGTATCCCGATCAGCCGCAGCTCGTCTGCATCGACAGATTCGAGACCTACGTCAAGGACCTTTACTCCTTCGTGCAGAACGTCGTCAAGCCCGACGCGGAAGGCAAGCCGCTGTATCTCTACGCCCATTCCATGGGCGGCGCGATCGCGGCGCAGTTTTTGCAGACCTATCCCGGCGTGTTCGACAAGGCGGTCCTGTCCGCCCCGATGATCCAGGCGCAGATGCCCATGTCCCCGGGCCTTGCCGCCGCGATCATGCAGACCTTCACGATTTTCGGTCAGGGCGACAAGCACGTGTTCGCGCACGGTCCGTATAATCCCGACGCGACCTATGAAAACAGCCATGACACCAGCAAGGCGCGGTTTGAGTATTATCACGAAAAACGGAACGCGGAGCCCCTGCTGCAGACGAATATGGCGTCCAACCGCTGGGTGCGCGAGAGCGCCCGCGTCGTGAAGAAGAACCTCGATCCCGCGCGCTGCAGAAATATCACCTGCCCGCTGCTTCTCTGCCAGCCGGCGGAGGATACGAGCGTCATCAGCGAAAAAGAGAACGAGTTCGTCTCGCTTCTTCCGAACGGGAAGCTGGTGCAGTTCCCCAACAGCCGCCACGAGATCTTCATGTCTGTCGACGAGACGATGCTGATGTATCTGCAGACGATCGAAAAGTTCCTCAAAGGTGAGGAATAAGCGGAGATCGAAACGTCAGGGTGATTGACAAAAAACGCTTTTTGTGATAAATTGAAATGCGGAATAAGAATAAAGGAAGGTCGAAACTTATGAAGATTTTCATGATCGGCGGCACAGGCCTGCTCGGCTGCGAGGCGGCGCGTGTGCTGATCGCAAGAGGACACGAGGTCAAAAGCGTCGCTTTGCCTCCGCTGCCGGAGGGCGCGCCGATCCCGCCGGAAATGGGGATCATCTTCTCCGATATCAACAGGATCGACGACGAAGAATTCAAAAAAATCGCCCGCGGCTGCGACGTGTTCATCTTTGCGGCGGGCGTGGACGAGCGCGTGGAGTTCCCTGAGCCGGTCTACGACTATTACTATAAGTACAACATCGCGCCGCTCGAGCGCCTTTTGCCGCTTTGCAAAGAGATGGGCATGAAGCGCGCCGTGGTGCTGGGTTCCTACTTCTCAGGGCTTGTCAAAGCGCGTCCCGATATGAAGCTCTGTGAGCGTAACCCCTATTTCAGGAGCCGCATCGATCAGGAGAACGTCTGCAGAAAATACGCGGACAGGGATTTCGACGTTTCGGTTCTCGAGCTGCCCTATATCTTCGGCACCCAGCCCGGCAGACGCCCGGTGTGGGTCGTGCTGATCGAGCAGATCGCCATGATGGACAAGCTGCCCTGCACGCTTTACCCGAAGGGCGGCACCACGATGCTGACGGCGCGTCAGGTCGGCGAGGCGATCGCCGGCGCGGCGGAAAAACAGACGCACGGCTTCCGCGCGTGGCCGATCGGTATGTATAATATGAAGTGGAAGCAGTTCCTCAAAATCGTCTACGACGCCCGCGGTATGGGACCGGACCGGAAGATCGTCTCGATCCCGCCGTGGATGATGAAGATGGGCATGGGCTCGATCGTCAAGGACTACGCCGCCCGGGGCGTGGACAGCGGCATGGACCCGCTGCAGCTTCCGTATATCATGGATCTCGACCTGTTCACCGACCCGCGTTACTGCCGCGAGCTCGGCGTGACCGAGGACGATATCACCGCCGCGATCTTCGATTCCATCAAGGTCAGCGAGGAAGCCTACAACGGCAAGGTCAGGCTGCTCGACATGAAGGGCGAGTGATCGGTTAATTCTGATTTAACGCTTTGCGATAAATCAGAATTTACAGTTCGGAGTTCGGAGAGCGGAGTTCGGAGATGTCGGTGCGGTCGCAAGCGACTCGCCATGATAGAAAATGAAACATTTTATCCTGTTCGAATAGGCAGGTTAACGCTTGTTTTTTTCGATACTCTTTGAATCATAAATTTTGTTTACTATGATAAAAAGGCGCGAAGCGCTTTTCCGAATCTCTGCTCTCCGAACTCCGCTCTCAATAAATACTGATTCAGCTCCGCTGAATCAGTATTTATCTTTCGAACACAACCATAGCGCCCGGGATTTCATCCGAAATCCCGGGTTTTTATCGTATTCTTTCCGTTCTGCGGGAATAATACGATAAAAGGGGATGGGAAAATGAAGATCATCGGCAAAAACATCGTTCTGACCGGAGCATCCTGCGGGATCGGGCTCGACATGCTGAACATTCTCGCAAAAGACGGGACAAACAGAATATTGGCTGTTTCCCGTCACGCCGTACAGCTTCTCGCGTATTATTCCGGGAACGTGATCCCGTTTGATATGGATATCGGGTCCGCGGCGGGCGTGGACGCGGTGTTTGAAAAGGCGGGGGAGTGCTTCGGCGGGGAAAAGATCGATTATTTCTTTGCGAACGCCGGGTTCGGGTATTATGAGGATTTCAATTATACCGATTGGGGGAGAATGCTCGACCTGTACAATACGGACGTTTTCTCTCCGATGTACACGTACGCGGAATACAGAAAACATCTCGCGGGAAGAGACGGGACGCTTGTGATCACCGGCAGCGCGATCGGGCTTGTCGCGCTGCCGGGATACGCGATGTATTCCTCCGCGAAATTCGCGCTGAACGGCTTCCGGCAGGCGGTAACGCAGGAAAAGCCGAAGTCCCTGCGCCTGGTATTCGCTTATCCGATCGCGGCGGATACCCCGTTTTACCGCAAGGCGTGCCCGATCCCGATCAAAAAGCCGTTCCCGCTGCAGAGCGCGGAAACGGCGGCGAAAAAGATCGTAAGCGGCGTTGAGAACGGAAAAGACCTGGTCTCCACCAGCGCCGCGTTCAGCGTTTTTCATTATCTCTCCGGCGTGATCCGCCCGCTGCGGGCGCTGTATCTTGCCGGGGAGACGCGGAAGTTTCGGGAGTATAAAAGAAAATACTGATTTGCGAGATGCAAATCAGTATTTTAGTCCCAAGTCCCGAGTCCCGAGTCCCGAGGTGTAGAATCTGCGCAGGATAACGATAAAACAGCCGCGGTTTATTGCAGGTTTCCCCAAGTCGCACAGACTTTAAGTCTGTAGCTTGGGTCTCGGGTCTCGAGTCTCGAGTCTGTCAATTCTGATACAGCTCCGCTGGATCAGAATTGACTCATAAGCTTCTCAAACTCCGATACCACGGTCGACGCGGTGTCTTTGCCCAGAGACAGCGTTTCGTCGGCGATCTCGTCGCCGATGATGTGGCCGAAGAACGCGAAGTTGTTGTCCGGCACGCAGTAGCCCAGAGAGTCGTTGCAAAGGTGCAGGGCGAACATATCGATGCCCTCGCGCGGCGCGAGAAGCTCGGGCACCGGCGCGTCCCAATCCTTGCCGTCCCACGAGACTGCCGCGTAATCGCCGCCGTTGACGATGCCGACGCCGCGGAAGACCTCGGGATAAAGCTCCACCGGGAACAGACACAGACCGACTCTGCCGCCGAACTCGACGTAGCCCTCTTCCATGGCGATCTTCATATGGCGAAGACCGAGACCGTCGCGGTAGACCTGATTGTTCACGAGCTGCGCCTTGACCGCGAGCGCGAGGATCAGGTTCGTGGGCGTATACATGAAGTTCGTATACTTCGCGTTGAGGACCGGCGGAAGCTCTTCAGTCTCCGCGCCGAGCAGCAGGTCCGCGAATACTTTCCCGACGTAGCGGGTGGTCGCGCCGAGGCGTTCCTCCTCGGGCAGCTTGCTCTCGTCCACGCCGATATTCTTCTTTGAGACCTGACCGGACGCGCCCTGCGTGAACAGGAAGCGGCAGCCGGTCTTTTCCTCAACGCGCTGTTCCATATAGTAAATGTAATCGCCGCTGAACAGACCGTTGCCCGCGCTGAACGTGGTCGGATGGCAGGCGATATCCGCCATCACGATCCCCGCGGAGCCGTCGTCGGGTACGAATCTGAACATTGCCGTATCGGGCAGATCTTCGTCCGCGATCAGTCCGCGCTTGTCGACGTGGTAACCGTCGAAATCGACCTTCGCGTAGTAGAGCTTTCCGGCTTTCCTGTCGCCGATCGCTTCCTTGACAGCCTCTGTGATCGCGTTTATATAGAATTTCTTGAAGTTTTCCGCGTTTTCAAGGCGTTTGTCTTTATCAATGCGGAAAATGTTCTTGAAGCCCGCCGTTAAGAGCTTGTATATCGATTCCGTCGCGACGCCCTGCGCGTCGATGGCGGAGTGGGAATGCGTCGCCGAGAGGTTCAGCGCGGCGATCTTGACGCCCTGCTCGTCCGCCCATTTGATCACGTTCTCTCGAACGGCGAGTGTATCGGCGCTCGTCACGCCGAGGGCGTCCGCGGCGGCGAAAATCACGAGTCCCTCGCCGCTGTTGTCGTCAAAGGCGGCGGCGCGTACGCGGCAGTCGTCGTTGATCCCCTGCGCGAGGCGGTTCGTCAGGTCTCTGCCGATATAATACTTATCGGATGCGAAATCGTCCGGGATGATCGAGCGGGAGCCGTAGCCGACGCTCCAGTAATTACCCTCGGCGGCTTCGGTCGCGTAAGTCTCCCTGCCCTTGAGATAATAGGTATCGTCAAATTCGTCGGTCTTTTTCCACGTAGCGGGGGCGGGATAAAGCCCTACAATGACTTTGAGAAGACCGTCGGCAATAAAGTTCAGCGCGTTGTAGAAGAATTTCTCCGCGGGCTTCATCGACGCGCTTTTGACGGGCTCGCGCGGGCCGTCCGGCGCTGCCGCGATTTCGTCGTATTCATAGGGACCGTACGTCGGTTCCGCCGCGAAGCTCCCCGCCGTCAGGCAGGAGAAGAGCATCATCGCGGCAAGAAGCGCGGCGAGCGTCTTTTTGATGCCGTTTTTCATATCAAACACTCCTTCGCATGAGTATATTCTAATTATAACGTTGCGGGTGAGGAAATGCAAGGAGTATATTGTGAATAAATTCTGATTTGTCGGGCTGACGCCCGAAGAGATGAGGGATAAGGGATGAGGGATGAGAGAACGATAATGATACGCTCTGCGCCTCGGTTTATTCTTCGCGATTGTCGAAAATTCAACGCTATCGCGTCTTTTGAGGCAGAAATGATATTAAACATGCCCTTATCCCTTATCACTCATCCCTCATCCCTGTTATACCATGCCGGATTCCGATCATTTCGCCTTCTTCTTCCGTTTTATCTGCGCGTTCTACTGCGCGGTGAAACAGGTCGTTTCCGCCTTCGGTGCTTAAACGATTTAAATTCCGACCGGAAAGCAGCGTCCCGAGGGGCGCTGCTTTTTCGGTTCGGGCAACAGGCCGACCAAACCCGAAAAAATATATTGCGCTGCGAATGAAGCTGTGATATAATAAAATAAAGCTGTGTTGGAAAAATATAAATCATATTAAGGAGACAATTTTATGAAACGCAGAATTCTTTCTGTTTTTTTATGTGTCGCTCTGTTGTTCTGTACGCTGAGCGTGCTTGCAGCTGCAACGGACAAAACCCGCTACGTGGTGCTTGGCGACTCGATCGCTTACGGCTCCGGGCTTTCCAATCCGCGAGAGGCGGTCTACGGGCGCATTGTCGCGGATACCGACGGGTTTGCCTACGAAAACTACGCCGTTCCCGGGCATACGACCGCGAATCTGCTGCACCGTATGGAAAATGAGACGGTTGCGGAATCGATCCGCAAGGCGGATATCGTCAACATTTCCATCGGCGGCAACAATTTTCTGCTCGGCAATCTGGGCGGCCTGCTTTACGACGGGATCGTGAAGACGGACTATACCAAATTCGATGAGATCGCAAAGGGCTTTTCCGACGACCTGCACGAGATCGTCGGCAGGCTCCGGGATCTGAATCCCGATGCTGCGATCGTTCTGCAGACCATTTATAATCCGCAGACCTCCTACGTGGGGGATGTTTATCAGAACGGCGCGGACCGGATCAACGGGAAAATGTTTGAATTTGCCGAAGAGAATCCGGGAGAAATCATCATCGCCGACGTCGCCTCTGCGCTGACCGACCCCGACACGGATTTTGCGGAAGACCGGATCCATCCCAGTGCGGCGGGGAACGAGAAAATTGCACGCTGTATCCTTCAGACGCTTTACGACAACGGTCTGGGCGACGCGACAGAGCCCGTGATCGCCGTGCCCGGAACGGATCTGCGCGGCACCGGCGGCTTTACGCAGATGGTCGATTTCTACGGTTGGCTGTTTCATATTCTGTCCGTGATACGGAATCTGTTTGCGGGGATGCGCGTGTAAATACCGATTAACGGCTTCGCCGTTAAATCGGTATTTACAGAATTTTCATATATCAAAAAACGAGCCTTGCGGCTCGTTTTTTATGACGCTTCTTCAAATTCGATCTCCGGTCCGGCGTCGCCGCGTATCGCGTCGGCGGTGACTGTGACCTTCTTGATCCTGCCGTCTGACGGCGTATCATACATGATCGGGATCAGAATACCCTCCATGATCGAGCGCAGGCCGCGGGCACCCGTGTCCTTTTCGATCGCCATGTCCGCGACCGTATCAAGCGCGGCAGGCGTGAACTCCAGCTCGACGCCATCCATTTTGAACAAGCTCTTATACTGTTTTACAAGCGCGTTTTTCGGCTCGGAGAGTATGCGCACCAACGCTTCTCTGTCAAGTCCGGAAAGTGGTGCGAGCACGGGGATTCTGCCGACGATCTCGGGGATCAGCCCGTATTTGACAAGGTCCTGCGGTATCACGCGCCCCATGACCTTGCCCGCCTCCAGCTCGTGCTTCGATTTTACGTCCGCGCCGAAGCCGAGCGCCGATACGTTCTCGCGCTTTTCGACGATTTTCTCGATGCCGTCGAACGCGCCGCCGCAGATGAACAGAATGTTCGTCGTATCGATCTGAATAAAATCCTGCTGCGGGTGTTTTCTGCCGCCGTTGGGCGGAACGTTCGCCACGGTGCCCTCGAGGATTTTCAGAAGCGCCTGCTGTACGCCCTCGCCGCTGACGTCGCGGGTGATGGACGGGTTTTCGCTCTTGCGGGCGATTTTATCGATTTCATCGACGTAGATGATGCCCTTTTCCGCGCGTTCCACGTCGAAGTCCGCCGCCTGGATCAGACGCAGAAGAATGTTTTCGACGTCTTCGCCGACGTAGCCCGCTTCGGTGAGCGTGGTCGCGTCCGCAATGGCGAACGGAACGTCGAGGATCTTCGCAAGCGTCGACGCGAGCATCGTTTTGCCCACACCGGTGGGGCCGAGCAGCAGGACGTTGCTTTTCTGGATCTCGGCGTCGCTTTTGCCGCCGTAGCGGATGCGCTTGTAATGGTTGTAAACGCTGACCGCAAGGATTCGTTTCGCGTCGTCCTGCCCGATGACGTATTCGTCGAGCTGCGCTTTGAGCTCGCGCGGCGTCGGCAGCTTTTTCTGCGGCGGCGGATCTTTCATATATTTGCCGTGCTTCTCGGCGTAGTCCTGGTCCCCGTCGATGATCGAGCAGCACAGGTCCACGCACTCGTCGCAGATATATACGCCGGGTCCCGCGATCATCCGCGAGACCTGCTCCTGCGTCTTGCCGCAGAACGAGCAGCGCACGTCTTTTTCGGTTCTGTTATCGTCTCTTGCCAATGAAGTTTCCTCCATTTATGTATCGGGAAAAACCGATACATAGAAATAAACTCAAAGAACTTTATCTATCAACCCATACTCCAGCGCTTCCTGCGCGGTCATATAGTTGTCGCGGTCGGTGTCGATCGCGATCTGTTCGACGGGCTTGCCGGTATTCTCTGCAAGGATCCGGTTGAGCTTATCCTTGATGCGCAGGATCTGGTCGGCGACGATTTTGATGTCCGAAGCCTGTCCGCGGGAGCCGCCGGAGGGCTGATGGATCATGATCTCGCTGTTGGGCAGGGCGTATCTTTTGCCCTTTGCGCCGGCGGCGAGCAGGAACGCGCCCATCGAAGCGGCCATGCCCATGCAGATCGTGGAAACGTCGCATTTGATATAATTCATCGTGTCGAAGATCGCAAAGCCCGCGGTCACGCTGCCGCCGGGGCTGTTGATATAAAGACTGATGTCCTTGTCGGGATCCTGTCCCTCCAGGAACAAAAGCTGTGCGACGACGAGACTTGCCGTCGCGTCGTTCACCTCGTCGGAGAGAACGATGATGCGGTCGTTGAGCAGGCGGGAAAAAATATCATACGCGCGCTCGCCGCGGTTCGTGGTTTCAATGACGGTCGGAACCAGTGCCATATGCTTATCGTCCTTTCATAGTATGCTCGGTGCGGGGGAGGATCATTCCTCTGCGGGGGCCTCCGCGGGCTTCTCCGCGGGTTCTTCGTCGGCTGCGTCGTCGGTCTCTTCGGGCGCGGGCGCCACGGCGACGGCGGCTGCCACGACGAATTCGGAGGCCTTTCTCGAAAGCAGCTCGGACTTCAGAGCGTCGGCGCCGACGGCGGCTTTGACCTTATCGATTTCCATGCCGTAAGAGGATGCAAGCTTTTCGTACTCCGCCTCGATATCCTCGTCGGATACCTCGATTTTCTCGAGTTCGGCGATCTTTTCAAGCGCAAGGTCGACCTTCACGTCCTTCTCCGCTTTTTCGGCGTACTGCTCGCGCAGCTTATTTTCGTCCATGCCGAAATACTGCAGATAGGTCTTCATGTCGATGCCCTGCATGTTGATATTATACTCAAAATCTCTGACATTTCTGTCGATTGCTGTCTGGATCATCGCGTCCGGGATGTCGGCGTCGACCAGGTCGCCCAGCGCGGAAAGCACGTTGTTTTCAAAGGCGCGGTCCGCGGATTCGGCACGGCGTTTCTCGATGCCGCTCTTGACGTCGGCGCGCAGCTCCTCGACAGTGTCGAATTCGCTGACGTCCTTGACGAATTCCTCGTCAAGCTCCGGGATCTCCTTGAGCTTGAGCGCGTTGAGCTTGACTTTGAAGACGGCGGCTTTGCCCGCGAGCTCCTCGGCGTACTGCTCGGGGAAGGTCACGTTCACGTCGAATTCGTCGCCGACGTTGTGCCCGACGATCTGCTCCTCGAAGCCGGGAATGAACTGCCCGCTGCCGAGAACGAGATCGTGGGATTCGCCCTTGCCGCCGTCGAACGCGACGCCGTCGACGAAGCCTTCAAAATCGATGTTCGCGGTGTCGCCGTCCCGCGCGGCGCGGTCGTCCACGTCGAGCATTCTCGCGTTTTCGTTGCGCATACGGTCTATCTCGGCGTCGATCTCTTCGTCGGTCGCATCCTTGAGCTCGGGCTTTTCCGCCTCAATGCCCTTGTAGCCCTCAAGCTCGATCACGGGCTTGACGGAAACCTTGACGCTGAATTCCGTTCCGTCCTTACCGGCGGAAGCGAGCTCAAAGCCGAAGGGCTGCGAGACGATATCGAGCTTCGTCTGCTCGGTCAGCGAATCGTAAAGGCCGGGGAAAAGGTCCTCGATCGCGTCGTCGTGGAACACTTCGGGGCCGTACATTCTTTCGATGATGCTTCTGGGCGCTTTGCCTTTGCGGAAGCCGGGCACGTTGATCCTGCCCTTCATCTTGTTATATGCTCTGACGATCGCGCTCTCGAAAATATCGCCGTGAACCGAGAAGGTGAGCGTGTATTCGTTTTCGCCGGTCTTTTCCGCCGAGCCCTCGCCGGCATCGTAGGGGATAAGGACCTTTTCTTTCTTGCCTTCTTCGTTCTTCTTCGTCTCTTCTCTTTTGAGCGTGAGCGTAAATTTGCTTGCCATGGTGGTTTACCTCCGTCTGTGTTAAAATATAATGAACCGTAACAGTATAACAGATTATTTTTTAAATTTCCATATGTTTTTTCATCTTTTTTGAGGATATTTAAAATATTTTGCCCTCGCGGGCGACCTGCAGCGGCGCAAAACCGAGAAAATCCGCCGAAACGAGCGAGAACGTGATCCCGTCGCGGTCGATTTTGCGGAACCGGTCGGTCTTCTCAAAGTGAAGATGCCCGAAAAAACAGCGCTTTATACCGTATTCCTTAAGCACGCCGAAAATCTCATCGCAGACAGCGTTTTCATAGATCGGCGGATAATGCAGGAATGCGACCGGAGACAGCCCGGTCCGCAGTGCGCTTTCGAGCGACAGACGCAGTCGTCCCGCTTCGCGCCGCAGCACCTTGTCGTCGTCCCCGGCATCGGGCATCCAACCGCGGGTGCCGCAGACGGCGATGTTTTCGCAGACTGCGGAATTGTTGTGAATGAACGCGATCGTATCGAGTCCGTTTGCTTCCTTCAGGTCGTTCAGTTTTTTCATCGAGGTCCACCAATAATCGTGGTTGCCCTTTAAGATGAATTTGTTTCCGTTCAGCGCGTTGAGAAACTGCAGATCCGGCAGCGCCTCTTTTTCCGTCATGCCCCAGGAAATATCGCCCGGTATCACGACCGCGTCGTTTTCGCCGACCAGCGCGTTCCAGTTTTTTTTGAGCCGCTCGGCATGATTTTGCCAGCCGGGAAAAATATCCATCGGCTTGTTCACGCCGAATGAAAGATGCGTGTCGGCGATCGTCCAGACTGCCATATTTTTCCCTCCCTAAAATGGAATGAAACCGCGCCGGAACGCAGATACTTTGAATGAAAAAACGAAAGGAGCAAGAAGAATGGATCCAAAAAAGAAAGAGAAAAAGAGCAGCGTCGTCTGCGACGCGAAGAATTGCGTCTATAACCGCCCGGACGTGCGGGGATGCTCCGCGGACAGAATCCGCGTCGGCACCGAGCACGCCACGAACAGCGCCGAGACGATCTGCGCGACGTTCGTGAGCGGGAGCCGTTCGTGAGATGTGAAATGTGAGATAAAAGACCGAAGACTAAAGACCGAAGACCGAAAGGAAAAGACAAAGACGCCGACCGTGTTTCAAATCTCAAGTCTTCAGTTCTTAGATTCCCGATCACAAATCACTAATCACAAATCCCGGCCGCTCAATCCGCAAGCCCGTCCAGCATCCTGTAAACCTGCGCTTCCATTTCGCCCTGCGTGCAGATATCCCTGAAACGGGGCGTTTTGCCGCGCAGGGTCTTGAGCTGCGCGGGAGCTTCGACGCCCGTGACGCGCGTCAGCTCGTCGACGGCGGCGAATTCGTCGCCGTCGTCGTTCTTTTTGCCGCTTACGGCTTCAAGAACGGCGGCGGAAAACTTATAAGGGCTCGCGGTCGAGGCGATCACGTTCGGCGTTCCGTCGCCGGTCTTTTTTACATAACCGTCATAGACCGCGACCGCGACGCCGGTATGCGTGTCGCAGAGATAGCCGTCGGCGGCGAACAGCGCGCCGATGGTTCGTTTCGTTTCTTCGTCGGAGCAGAAGCCGGCGGCAAAGCTCTCGCGCACCAGATCCGCAACCCGTTCCCCGACGTCGTATTTCCCCTCTGCCGAGAGCCGGGCGAAGAGGCCGCGGACATAAGCGTCGTCGCCGTCCGAGAGCATATACAGAAGCCGTTCGAGATTCGAGGAGATAAGAATGTCCATCGAAGGAGAGATCGTCGTATAGAACTTCCGGTTTCGGTCGTAAACTCCCGTGTTGATGAAATCCGTCAGCACATTGTTCGCGTTCGACGCGCAAATCAGCTTGTTTACCGGCATCCCCATCCGCTTCGCGTAATAGGCGGCGAGGATATTGCCGAAATTGCCCGTCGGCACGGTGACGTCGATCTTTTCGCCCAGCCTCACCTTGCCGGCGTTCACCATATCCGCATATGCGGAAAAATAATAGACGATCTGCGGTGCAAGACGCCCCCAGTTGATCGAGTTCGCGCTTGAGAACGCGAAGCCGCGCTCCGCGAGCGTCTGTTTGACGCGCTCGTCGGTGAATATCTTTTTTACGCCTGTCTGCGCGTCGTCGAAATTGCCCCGGATCGCGCACACGCCGACGTTTTTGCCCTCCTGCGTCGTCATCTGCAGCTTCTGCATCGGGCTGACGCCGTCCGCGGGGTAGAAGACGAGGATCCCCGTTCCCGGCACGTCGCGGAAACCTTCGAGCGCCGCCTTTCCGGTGTCGCCGCTCGTTGCGACCAGGATCACGATTTTTTTGTCGTTGCCGATTTTTTTCGCGCTGCCGGTGAGAAGATAAGGCAGCATCTGCAGCGCCATGTCCTTGAACGCGCACGTCGGCCCGTGCCACAGCTCGAGGATATTGTGCCGCGCGTCGGGGCTGACGAGCGGGACGGTCGCGCCGCTCGAATATTTGCCGCCGAGATACGCGCCCTCGGCGTAGGCGCGCAGCTCGTCTTCGCCGAATTCGTCGAGGAAAAGCTTCAGAACGGAAACGGCGCGTTCCACGTAGGATTTTTCGCAGAGCGACGCGAGAAACGCGGCGTCGACCTGCGGGATCTCCACCGGAACGAACAGGCCGCCGTCGGCGGAAATGCCGCGCGTGATCGCCTCCGCAGCCGTAACGCGAACCGCGTTGTCGCGGGTGGATGTGTATAGCATAGGATCATTCCTTTCCCGTTTGCCGGATTTAAAAGACAGTATAACAGGAACAAAAGGGATTGTAAAGAGAAAACCGCCGAAAAATGCAATTCTCTCTCTTTTTTGAATAAAAAGAAAACTCTTTTTAACATTCCGTATAATAATGAAAAAAAGGCTTGTTATTTTCTTCCTCGATATGTTAATATATAAAGGAATGATTATCGGCAGCCGGAAAGCTGCCGACTTGGAGGAATCTGTATGAAAAAAACCGTCAACAGGTTTTTTGCGGCCGTTCTCGCCGCGCTGATGCTCCTTTCGCTCGCGCCGTTCGCGGCGTTTGCGGAGGATGCGTATCAGGGCGGCTGCGGCGAAAATCTGACCTGGACGCTGGACGAAACCGGCGTTCTGACGATCACGGGAACGGGAGCCATGACCGATTACACGAGTACCTCGTCCCCGTTCTGCGGCAGGACCGATATCGTCGGCGTCGTGCTGGAAAACGGCGTGACGCGGATCGGCGACTACGCCTTCTCCGGCTGTACGGCGCTTGAGAGCGTCTCGATCCCGGACGGTGCGGAGAGCATCGGCTATATGGCGTTCAAAGGCTGCGGCAGTCTGACGGGAGTCACGATACCCGGCAGCGTCGCGCACATCGGGTCCGGCGCATTTTACCGCTGCGCCGGGCTCGACGGGCTGACGATTGAAAACGGCGTCGAAACCGTCGGAACGTACGCGTTCTTTCAGTGCGGAAGTCTTTCGGGCGTAACGCTCCCGGACAGCGTAACCGAGATCGGGAGC
>JAFRTA010000396.1 GCA_017427315.1 Clostridia bacterium | reverse complement strand
TCAAGGAGATAAGACCGATCACGGCGATGCTGTCGCAGGGCATGACGCCTGCGGAAATCTGCCGCGCAGCGCTGCCGGGCTTTCATATCGAGACGCTCGGAGAGTACGAAACGGAATACCGCTGCAACTGCTCGAAAAGACGGGTGGAGCGCGCGCTGATCTCCGCGGGCAGAAAGAGCCTCGAAGAAATGGCGCAGGACCCGCAGACCGAAGTTCAGTGCCATTTCTGCAATAAAAAATACGTTTTCGCGCCGGAGGATATCCGAAGATTGATCTCCGCTGCCCAGTAAAAAACAGATCATATCATCATCAACCACTATTCAGGAGGTATATATTATGCCAGAAAAGAAAAAAGGTTCCGGAAAGAACCGCTTTACGGCGATGCTGTCGGAAAATCGCTATCCGCTGTATGCGTTCGCGATCTCATGCGCGATCATGACGTTCGTTTACGTGGCGTATAAATTCATTCCGATCGGCGGTATGTCGATCCTGCGGATGGATCTTTATCACCAGTACGGACCGCTGTTCGCGGAGTTCTATGATCGCATCACAAGCTTTTCCACGCTGCTGTATTCGTGGGTCTCCGGTCTGGGCGGCTCGTTTATCGGCAATTATTTCAATTATCTGTCGAACCCCGTGAACGACCTGATCATGCTGATTTTCGGGCATGACAATATGCCCGAGGCGATCGCCGTCATGGTGCTTGCCAACGCGTCTCTCGCGAGCGCGACGATGACCTACTTCATCAATAAGCATTTCAACAAGAAGGATCTTTCGACCGTCGCGTTCGGGCTCCTTTACGCCTTCTGCGGCTTCTTCGTCGCGTATTACTGGAATATCATGTGGCTCGGCGGGATGGTGCTTTTCCCGCTGGTGATCCTCGGTGTGGAAAAAATCATCGACGGCAAACCGGCGTGGCTTTATATCGGCGCGCTGGCGTGCGTGATGCTCACGAGTTATTATATGGCGTATATGACCTGCATTTTCGCCGCGGTCTGGTTCATGATTTATTATTTTATGAACAACACGCTCAATACCGATCTGGTGAAATACGAGCTGAAGCTCACCCGCAGAGAATACAATTCCCTCTCTTCCTCGGATAAGCGCAAACTTGCGCTGCGCAATCTCGTCAACAACAAGTTTATCGTCCGCGGCGGGAAATTCGCTTTCGCCTCGATTCTTGCCGCCGGCCTTTCCTGCGTCGCGCTGATCCCGCTGTATTTTATTCTCAAGGGATCCTCCGCCACGGGCAGCAGCTTCCCGAGCGCCTATTCCTCCTATTTCTCCGTATTCGATTTTCTCGCGAATCATCTGGCGGGCGTCACGCCGACGATCCGCTCCAGCGGAACGGACGTGCTGCCGAATATTTACTCCGGCATGCTGCCGCTGGTTCTCGTGCCGCTGTATCTGTTTTCGAATAAGACCTCGCTGCGTGAAAAAATCGGTTCGGTCTCGATCCTGGCGCTGTTCTATTTCAGCTTCAATATCAATTATCTCAACTTTATCTGGCACGGCTTCCACTTCCCGAACGACCTGCCTTACCGTTTCTCGTTCGCCTATACGTTCTTCCTGCTTTATATGGCTTACAAGGCGTTCGTCAACCTCGATTTCATGTCGTCCAAGGCGATCATGGGCGTAGGGACCGCGATCATCGCCTTTACGATCCTCGTGCAGAAGATCGGCTCAAAGAACGTGCTTGCCGACACCTCCGATCCCAAATCGGCGAAAGACGCCGTGATCTGGGCGACGGTCGCGTTCGTCGTGATCTACTGCGTGGTGCTCGCCTTTATTAAAAATCCGAAGTACTACCGCGCCTCGATGTGCGCGCTGCTGCTGTGCGCGGCAATCACCGAGATCATCGTCGTCGACACCGGCAATTACGAGTTCACGCAGGAAAAAAAGAATTTCGTCGTCGATACCGCGGATTTCAACGAGATGAAGGCGTATATCGACGAAAAAGAAGCGCAGGCGGAAGGCGTCGACTTTTACCGCATGGAGCTGTCGAACCTGCGCGCCCGCATGGACCCGTGCTGGTACGGCTATAACGGCGTATCGGTCTTCTCCTCCATGGCGGACGAGGGCGTTTCCAAAATGATGAAAAAGCTCGGCTTCTTCGGCAACAACGTCAACAGCTACACCTATTTCCCCCAGACGCCGGTCTTCAACGCCCTTTTCTCGATCAAATACGTGTTCGACAAGGACGCCGACAGCCGCATCGTCAATTCACCGTATTATACGTACGTGCGCGAAAACCAAAGATATAAAGCATGGGAGAATCCGAATCTGCTTCCGCTCGTCTACTGCGCGAACGACGACATCAAGAGCTGGATCACGAGCGACACGAATCCGTTCGTCGGGCAGAGCGATCTGTTCCGGTCGGTCTCCGGCGTCAGCGGCGTGTTCACGCCCCTGACCGGCAAGGTCAAATCCGTAGACAATCTGAATCCCGTCGCCGACGAGAGCGTCGCCGCGCAGAGATTCTCCGTCTCAAAGGTCAAGACCGGCACGCTCGGCTCGGTCACGGTGGAGGTTTCCGCCGAGACGGACGGCGAGGTTTTCCTTTACGTTTACAGCATGAACAGCGACGGCTGCATCGTCAGCGGTCCCGCGGTATCCGCGACGCTGAATCTCGACAATCCTTATCTGTTCGACTGCGGCTGGCTTACGGCGGGGGAGAGCTTCACCGCCGAGCTGCAGCTTCCGAACAATAAGGACACCGCCGATATTGAATTTTACGCCGCGACGCTTAACGACGAAAAATTCAAGGAAGGTTATCAGGCGATCCGCAGCGCCGGCACGATGGAGTATACGAGCTTTGAACAGACCCGTTTTTCCGGCAGGATCACCGCCGCGAAGGACTGCACGCTGTTTACGTCGATTCCTTACGACGAGGGGTGGACGGTCACCATCGACGGCGTCGCCGTGGATAAAAACGAATACGTCAGGGTGAACAACGCGCTTCTGGCAATGCCGGTCTCCGCCGGTACGCACGAGGTGGAATTCAAATATGCGCCGCGCGGCCTTGCGATCGGCGCAGCCGTAAGCTTCGTCAGCCTGCTGTTCCTGCTCGCGCTGATTGTGATGAAGCGCCGGAAGGTCCTTATCTTCTCCGAAGCGTTTATCGATAAGCTCACGCTTCGCAAATTCGAACCCGAGGTGCGTCTCGATGCCGGCGACGGCGACCTGACGGAAGAGGATATCGACCGGATCCTGCACCGGGACGAAGAAACGGCGGACGCCGACAACGTCTTTGAGGAATATACGGATGAACCCGGGGAAGGACCCGCGCCCAAGGCCGAAGAAGCTCCGGCGGAAGAGCCCGCAGAAGCGCCCGCGCCGGAAAACGAAGAAGCTCCGGCGGAAGAACCCGCAGAAGCGCCCGCGCCGGAAAACGAAGAAGCTCCGGCGGAAGAAGAATGAACGCCGGTTGATTCTTCCGCGACAAACGATAAAATAACAAAGGAGGCCGCATATGAGCAAGATCGGTGACTTTCTGAACAGCAAGCTCGTCAAAAAAGACGTGGGCGAGCCGACGTACCTGACGTGGAAAGAGACGCTTTCCTACACGGCGGGCCGCGGCGCGCAGGGCATGAGCACCTCGATGACCGCGTCGAAATACGTCAACGCATTCCTGACAAAGGTGCTCGAGATCGATCCGAACGTTACGGCAAGGATCCGTCTTTACTGCGGTATCTTCGACGCTGTTAACGACCCGATGATGGGCGTGATCGTGGATAAGACGAGGACGAAATACGGCAAAATGCTGCCCTATATCCGGATCGCTCCGTTCTTCGTCTCGCTGTTCATGATGCTGTTCTTCATCGGGGGAAACAACCTTCCGCCCGCTGCGAAGGTCGCGCTCACCGTGTTTGCTTTCGTCGGGCTCGACGTGACCTATACCGCGTTCGACGTGCCCATGGGCGCGCTCGCGTACAGCATGACGCCCAACGGCGTGGAGCGCACGAAGCTTTACGGCGTCGCTTCGATCGGACGGGCGATCCTCGGCGCGATCCCGGCGGGGCTCGTCGCGTTTGCCGCGTGGCTTCCGTATTTCAGGGAGGAAGCGAACCTCGGCAAGGCGTATCTTGTCTCGTCCGCGTTCTCGGCGGTGTTTATCATCCTGCTGACGCGTCTGACGTTCCGTAATTGTAAAGAACGTTATGAGCATCACGAGGAAACGCCGTCGATCAAGGACTGCTTCCGGCTGCTGTTCACGAACCGACCGCTGTTTATGCTGTTTTTGTGCAACATCATTTTCGTCCTTGTGAAGGTGCCGGAGCAGGCGTCATTCTTCTTTGCCTACGACGGCATGTTCGCGCCGAAGTACAACGGTCTGCTCGACGTCGTGAAAGCGCCCGGATCGTTCCTCGCGGGCATCTTCGTACCGATGATCAACGAAAAGCTCGGCAAGCGCGCCGACTCGAAGAAATTCTTCCAGGTCTGCTGTGCGCTCGGCGTCGTGCTGAATCTGCTTTATGCCCTGACGACTTATAACGGTATGATCAACAAGTCTGCGGATCAGGCGGTCACGCTGCCGATCGGCATTCTGGTGCTCGTTTTCTCCGCGCTCGTGACGTTTCCGCTGGAGTTCAAGAACCTCATGCAGAAGGAAATGGAAGCCGAGACTGTCGATTACGTCGAGTGGAAGACCGGTCAGCGCGTGGAGGGCGTCATGCTCTCGATCATGAGCTTCACCGGCAAGTTCGAGAATACGCTTTCCTCATACATATGCATGAGGATCCTGGGAATCACGGGCTACACCGATCATGCGTCGGATTCCGGTTCGGTGGTGCAGAATCTCGCGACGCGCAAAGCGCTGTTCGGTATGACGACGCTGCTGCCCGCTCTGGGGTATCTGCTGATGCTGATCCCGATGATCTTCTATAACATCACCGGCGACAGTCACCGGCAGATGGTGAAGGAGATCGCCGAACGCCGCGCCGCAAGAGGCGAGAGCTTCGAGAACGCGGATAAGGCGGAGGCGCGATAAATACTGATTTGTCGTTGTATAGTTGCTCGTTGCTGGTTGCTCGTTGCTGGCTGTAAACCGATAGCGGGAGAGTCGTGGTCGGTCACATAATCGCAAAACGGACAACATTAGATTAACCCTAAACGATATAAAATACTATAATTAAGCTAAACTGAATACATCTTTGGTTAATATTTAACGAAAATATTGTTGTCTCTTCCGTTGCTTTCAATGCCGGATTCATAAGCGAGCAAC
>JAFRTA010000395.1 GCA_017427315.1 Clostridia bacterium | reverse complement strand
CCTACGCCGCAGTGGTTCGACGACGCGAAATTCGGCATTTTTATTCACTGGGGCGTGTACTCGGTGCCGTCGTTCTCCCGGATCGACGCGTTCTCCGAGTGGTATATGCACCAGCTCGAGAGCGAGAAGATGCCCGAGGTCGTCGACTTCCATAAGCGCGTTTACGGCGATCATATCACCTACCGCGATCTTGCCGCGACGTGGAAGGCGGAGCTGTACGACCCCGACCGCTGGGCGGAGATCTTTCAAAAATCCGGCGCGAAATATATCAACATCACATCCAAGCACCACGACGGCTTCTGCCTTTACGAAACGCCCTACGCGGTCAACTGGAACAGCGTGGAGATCGGCCCCCACAGGGACCTTCTTATGGAGCTGAAAAACGCGCTGGCGAAAACGGACGTGAAATTCGGCGTGTACCACTCCATTTACGAATGGTATCATCCGCTGTTCGTCAAAGACCCGGAGCAGTACGCCATCGAGCATCTGCACCCGATGATGAAGGACCTGATCGAGCGCTACGAGCCCTGGACGCTGTTCACCGACGGCGAATGGGACTTCCCCGCCGAGACGTGGCATTCCACGGAATTCCTCGCGTGGCTTCTGAACGAATCGAAGGTCAGAGACTTCATCGTGCCCAACGACCGCTGGGGCAAAGGGACCCGCGGCGTTTACACCTGCGGCAATTACACCAGCGAATACGACACCATCGACGGAAAGCTGAGACGCGATTTCTCAAGCCCGGACTGCTTCGCAAAGCCCTTTGAGGAGTGCCGCGGCATCGGCAAGAGCTTCGGCTTCAACCGTATCGAGCCGCTGTCGAATTATATGAGCGCCGAGGCGCTGATCAAGATGTTCGTGGATCTCGTTTCCAAGGGATCGAACTTCCTTTTGGACGTGGGCCCGGCGGGCGACGGCACGATCCCGGTCATCATGGAAGAGCGGCTTCTGCAGATCGGCGAATGGCTCGAGGTCAACGGCGAGGGCATTTACGGCACGCGGCCCTACACGCACAATATCGACGGCGAGATCAAATATACCAAGAAGGGCGACGCGGTCTACGCGTTCGTCGGAAAATACCCGCTCGGCGAGATCGTATTCGACGAGATCCCCTACGATCCGGCGAAAAAGGCGGCGCTGCTGGGCTCCGACGCGCCCATCACCGTATTCGAGAAGAACGGCAAAACCGCCGTCAGCGTCCCGCAGATCAACCCGGACGAGATGAAGTCTAAATACGTTTATACGATCAGGATCGGGGAATAACGGCAATGCTGCAAGGCAAATGCGGATTTGTCGAGGTCTTTTTGCGGCGATGGGCACACGATCGGTAGCACGGCGCACCCGCGCCGTCTCTGATTTCGATGCGACGGTTATGATTTTCTAAAAGAATGAAAACTTACCTCGCAACGAAATCAATACAATGCTTGCGCAAGCAAGCCACCACGCAAATACTCAAGTATTGCCGCGGCTTTTCCCGACTTTTTGAATTGTGATGCCCTTGCGGGCATATTTAGTTCATTTATGACGAAGGGAAGTCTCTGCCTTTTCTGAAGGTCGATAGTTCGTCATAAATGAGAGACGGCGCGGGTGCGCCGTGCTACCGGCTGTGTGCCCTACACCGCGACAAAT
>JAFRTA010000394.1 GCA_017427315.1 Clostridia bacterium | reverse complement strand
TATCGCCGTCGGCTTTTTCTTCTTCGGCTTTTTATGCGTCTCCCCGCGGTTGAATTCGTCGGGAAGCGGCGCGAACTCCTTTGCGCCCGCTTCCGGAAAATCCGCCGGGACCTGATTCAATTCTTCAATGCTCTGTCTCATAATCCGTACTGTCCGGAAGAAATATGTGTTCGTTGATCATTGATTGTAATCAAGCGGGTATTCCCGTTCAATCATAAAACTATAATGGAGGAAGCTCTGGCGGATCCGCACGGTCGCCGTGCCCTGCCGCGGGAAGCTGTCCGGGCGCTTCATGACAAAGCCGTAATAGACCTCCGTAAAGGTTTCGCCGTCGTGTT
This sequence comes from Clostridia bacterium, assembly GCA_017427315.1. GTDB lineage: Bacteria > Bacillota > Clostridia > Oscillospirales > Acutalibacteraceae > RGIG2774. Next base: position 2,990 of record JAFRTA010000394.1, on the reverse strand, counting down.
CCCATGTATCCTCGAACCGTTCGAGATGACAGAGCTCCGCCGGGATCGTCTCACCGTCGACCGTGATCGTCACGCAGACTTCGCCGCGCGCAAGCGTTTCGTTCGGATCGGTCGTAACGTACGGAACGAAGTCCGTATCTCCGTCGCGTCCCGGGAAACCGTAAAGGACGAAGCAGCCCGGAGCGTTGAATGCGTTCTGCTCCTCGTCATCGCCGTAATAGGTGACGTAGAGGTATCCCTCCTGTTCCGGCCTGGCGGTGCGCGTCACGGTCTCCGTCGTGCCGTCGTCCAGACGGTACGTCAGCGCAACGCGGAGAACCGTATCGACATGATCTGCGCCGACCGCGTCATACTCCGCCCTGTGGTCGCCGTAGAAATAGCCGAGTTCGATCCCCTTCTCCTCCCATATACCGGAACTGATCTCCTGCTCCGTCAGTTCGTATTCCATCAGGGCGGTCTGGATCTGATCGTCCCAGATCTGCACGCGCACCGATTCGGTGTGCTCCCGATCGGACAGCATCACGATCGCGTTGACGATCGAGTTCGTCCAGTAATAGACGAGCTTGCAGTCGGGCAGCGGTTTCGGCATCTGCGTCGGCGTGCTCTCGGTGCCGTCCGACCACGTCGCGTCCAGCTGACACGGGATCGGGTTGTGCCAATCGCGGTCTTCCATTGTCTGCGCATCCGGCAGCGGCTTGAAGAAATCGAAATACGTCACGGCGTCGACGATATTGCCGTTCGCGTCGCACCAGCCGGCAAACGTGAGCCCCTCCCGTTCGGGCGTCGGGAACGCGGCAAGATATAAAAGCCCTTCGGAATACATCGGGAAGCCGACCTGATACTTGCCGAACAGACCGCCGTCGTAGAACTCCAGCGTGAATTCGCTGCCGTCCTCCAGCCAGACCGTATGGACTTCCGCCTCCCGCACACCCTGCGCGTTCAGGGGAACGACGGCAAGCTCCTCCGCCGTGACGACGCCGGACACGGGTATCGAACCGATGGCTCTCGGCCGTTGATTTCCGGTATACAGTGCCTCGAAGTATTCCGCCCCGCTTTCCGCAAGCAGCACATATCCGAGCGCCGTGATCCCTTCCGCCTGCGGAAGTTCAGGCAGCCGGTATCCGGTGAAGGATTCCGCGTCGAAGGTCTCGTCCGCAAGGATCGTGTCCGCAAACTCGTGCTCGATCCCGAAGGCGTCGGCATAGACGACGATGTGGATCTTTCCGGTCAGTACGACCGGCGCAGGCGCGGGCGTCGGCGTTTCGTTCGGCGTCGGCGGGGACGGTTCGGTCGTCGTTTCAACGGTCTCCGGCGGTTCCCCGGGCGGATTCACCTTTACGACCGGCGCGATCACGCCGAGCGTAACGACGCCTGCGACCGCCAAATACAGCATGGTCTTGCGGATCTTTTTCGACTTTTTCTCCGGCGTTTTCTTTTGTGTCACGCCGCGATTGAACTCATCGGGAAGCGGCGCAAACTCTTTTGCGCCTGCGTACGGGAAATCCGGCGGGATCCGATTCGATTCTTCAATGCTCTGTCTCATTGCGTTTGTTGCGATCTCCCTCCCCGGATCTCATTGTTCGCGGTTCCGCGCGTCGGATTTCCGCAAGAAGCTCTCCGGAGTTCCGGAGAGCTTTTCACGGTTTGGCTGAAAATTACCATGCGAGATGGATGGTCATCGGGCCCTTTACAGTAACTGTTATACGGAAAAGATACAGCATCATCAGATCCCCGTACATCGTTCCGGTATAGGAGGAATACGCATGCGCGCTGATCCAGGTATCCGTACCGTCTGAATACTGGATATTGAAGCTGACGTCATCCGAATCTGCCACGCCATAGATCGTTACCCTTGTACCTCTCTCAAAATACCTGACACCGCCTCTGCTTTTCGGCGCAAAGCCCGCAGGGCTGACGCAGGTAATCTTGTCCATGATCGGTCTGGGCGTGGGATCGGGCGCGCCGCCGGAACCGTCGGACCAGCAGGCGAAGACCTTGCACGCCATCGGACGTGCCATCGCGCGGTCCGTCTTGACCTTGGCAGTCGGCAGCTTCTCAAAGAAGTCGTAATAGGTGACCGCGTCGATCATGTATCCGTCGACGTCGCACCAGCCGAGGAACGTCTTGCCCTCGCGCTCCGGCACCGGGAACGGCGCCAGATAGACCAGCCCTTCGGAATTGACCGGGAAGCCGACGTAATAATCGCCGAACAACTCCGTTCCGTCGTAAAACTCCAGATGGAACTGCGTGCTGTCCGCAAGCCAGATCACATGGATCTCCGCTTCGTAGACGCCCTCCACGTTCTTCGGCACGATCTCAAGATCGTCCCCCGTCACCGCATCGGTCAGCGCGACGGTTCCGATCACGGACGGCTCCGCACCGTCGGAAACCAGACCTTCGAGATATGCCGCGCCGCCGGACTTCAGCAGCACATAACCGATCGCCGTGTATCCCGGCTGCTCGGGCAGCGGCGGCAGATTGTACGCCTCAAACGTCTCCGCGGGGATCGTTTCCTCCGCGATGATCTCGCTCGGATACTGTTCCTGCCGCGCAAGCTCCGCGTCGAACCGCTCGGAATAGACCGTAATATGGATCAGCCCCGTAAAGCGCGGCGTCGGCGTAGGCGTGGGCGTAGGCGTCGGCGTCGGCGTGGGCGTGGGTGTCGGCGTGGGCGTCGGCGTCGGCGCGGGCGTCGGCGCAGGCGTCACGACCGCCGTCGGAGAGGGCGCCTCCGTCACCGTTTGAACGATCTTCGGCGGTTCCTCCTCGGGCGGATTCACCTTTACGACCGGCGTGATGACGCCGACCGTCACAACGCCTGCAGTCGCCATATACAGCATGACCTTGCGTATCGCCGTCGGCTTTTTCTTCTTCGGCTTTTTATGCGTCTCCCCGCGGTTGAATTCGTCGGGAAGCGGCGCGAACTCCTTTGCGCCCGCTTCCGGAAAATCCGCCGGGACCTGATTCAATTCTTCAATGCTCTGTCTCAT
>JAFRTA010000393.1 GCA_017427315.1 Clostridia bacterium | reverse complement strand
ATCGATACCGTATTCACCGTGACCGGCGGGGGAGCGATGCATCTGAACGACGCGCTCGGGCATCAGAAGGGGCTGCACTGCACCTATCAGCACCACGAGCAGGCGTGCGCGATCGCCGGCGAGGCTTACGCGCGCCTTGAAAACAAGCTCGCTGCGGTCTGCGTCACCACCGGTCCCGGCGGGACCAACGCGATCACCGGCGTCGTGGGCGGCTGGCTCGATTCGATCCCGATGCTGATCCTCTCCGGGCAGGTGCGCTACGACACCACCGCCCGTTCGACGGGCCTGGGCATCCGCGCGATGGGCGATCAGGAATTCGATATCTGCACCGCCGTCGGCAGTATGACGAAATACTGCGAGATGGTGATCGATAAGAATAAGATCCGGTATTGCCTCGAAAAGGCGCTGAAGCTGGCGAAGCAGGGCAGACCCGGTCCGTGCTGGCTGGATATCCCCCTGAACGTGCAGGGCGCGTATGTCGATACGGACGAGCTGTATCCTTACGACGGCGCGGAGGACGAGGTCCTGCCCCCGAAGCCGGATAAGGCGCTGTATCTCGACATTCTCGAAAAAATCCGGAACGCCGAGCGTCCCGTGCTCAACGCGGGCGCGGGCATCCGTCTGTCCGGCGCATACGAACAGTTCCGTCTGCTCGCCGATCGGCTGAATATCCCCGTCGTTACCGGCTGGGACAGCATCGACCTCATCGAGGACGCGCACCCCCTGTATACCGGCAGGGCGGGCATCATGGGCGACCGCGCGGGCAATTTCGCCGTGCAGAACAGCGATCTGCTTTTGAGCATCGGCAGCCGCCTTTCCATCCGTCAGGTGGGCTACAGTTGGACGACCTGGGCGCGCGCGGCTTATAAGATCGTCGTGGACGTGGACAAAGAGGAGCTTAAAAAGAAGACCGTGAACCCCGATCTGCCCGTGTGGGCGGACGCGGCGGATTTTATTCCCGGTCTGCTTGCGTGTATTGACGAGGAAAAGGTGTTCAAAGGCGAAAAATGGCTCGGACAGTGCGACGCGTGGAAGAAGGATTACCCCGTCGTGCTGCCGAAGCACCTCGCGCCGAGCAAGCCCGCCAACGTCTACGCCTTTATCAAAAAGCTCTCCGACGCGCTGCCCGAGGACCGCGTCACCGTGGTCGGCAACGGCTCCGCCTGCGTCGTGGGCTCGCACGCCTACGTCATCAAAAAAGGCACGCGCTTCTTCATCAATTCCGCGATCGCCTCCATGGGCTACGACCTTCCCGCCGCGATCGGCGCGTGCAGAGCCGCGGGCACCGACGAGATCGTTCTCGTCACCGGCGACGGCAGCATCCAGATGAACCTGCAGGAGCTGCAGACGATCATCACGAACAGGCTCCCGATCAAGATCTTTATGATAAACAACGAGGGCTATCACTCGATCCGCCAGACGCAGACGAATCTGTTCCATGCAAATTTCGTCGGCATCGGACCGCAGAGCGGCGATCTGACGTTCCCGGATATGTCGAAGATCGCAGCCGCCTACGGCTACCCGTATTTCCGGGCGGAGAGCAACGACGAGCTCGATCAGGCGATCGCCGACACGCTGAACACGCCGGGTTACGCGTTCTGCGAGATCAAGGTCACCATCGATCAGAATTTCGAGCCGAAATCCGCGACGAAGCGCCTCGAAGACGGTACCCTTTTCTCGCCCCCGCTCGAGGACCTTGCGCCGTTCCTGCCGCGGGAAGAGCTGGAGAGGAATATGTATATCCCGCTGATCGACGGGTAACGATGCTTCGCTCGTACCCGTCGTAAGGAGGAAGTAGGAAGGAGGAGGGAGAAAGTTCGGATGGGCTCCGCCCATACCCGATGATAGATACTGTTATGGCAGCCGTTGATTGAGAATTTAGTTTTCGATATGTGTTCTATATATCGATTTCCCAATGCAAAGCAAAAAATCTTTCGTCAGATTTTGTGTTATCAATTGATGTCAGTACGGGTTTCCCTTCTCTTCTATCAAAATCAAGTCGCGAAGCGACTTCCTGACTTCCTCCTTCCTCCCTCCTCCTTCCTACTTTTTATCATAAGGAAAGATAATATGCAAACAGCAATCGTCACCGGCGCGACGGGTATGATCGCGCTTGCGCTGATCCGCAGGCTCGTCAAAGCGAATATCAAAGTATACGCCCTGTGTAAGCCCGGCACAGCCGAGGGGCTCGAGGAGCTGAAGGATCCTCTCGTCACCGTGATCGACGCGGATATCTCCGAGTTTTACGCCGCGAAGGACAAGATCCCCGAAAAGTGCGACGCGCTCTACCATTTTGCCTGGCTTGGCACCTTCGGCGGCGGACGGGACGACCCTTATCTGCAGCTGGATAATATCCGCTACGCCGTCGACTGCGTGAAGCTCGCCCACGCGGCGGGCTGCGAAAAATTCATCGGCGCGGGCTCGCAGGCGGAATACGGTCCCGTGACCGAGATCCTGACCGCGGACACGCCCTGCGCGCCGCGCACGGGCTACGGCATCGCGAAATATTCCGCGGGGAAGCTGACCCGCCTTTACGCCGATCAGCTGGGCCTTACCCATATCTGGGTCCGCATTTTAAGCGTGTTCGGGGTGGGGAGCATCCCCAATTCGATCATCCCCTCGACGATCGACAAGCTGCTGAAAAAAGAGCACGCCGCCTTTACAAAAGGCGAACAGATCTGGGACTTTCTCTACTGCGACGACGCCGCCGAGGCGTTTTACCTGATCGGCGAGAAGACGGAAGAGAGCAAAATATATCCCCTCGGCAGCGGCGAGCGCCGCACCCTGTCGGAATATATTACCGCGCTCGGCAGGGTCGTCGACCCGGCCGCCGCGCTCGGGATCGGCGAGCTGCCGTACCCGCCGGGACAGGCGATGTTCCTGCAGGCGGATATCTCGGAGCTGCAAAAGGATACCGGTTTCGCCCCGGTCGTGGGCTTTGAGAAGGGCGTCCGGCTTACGGCGGAGTGGAGAAAACAGTGTTTGGAACAGGATAATTGACAATGGATAATGGATAATGAATGAATGGGCTCGCCCCTGAGACCCTATGTTAGATGCGGGTGAATTCGGTTTTTACGATCGTTTTGAAAAGCACCGTGTCGATCGCATATTACATACTTCGCCCGATCTTCTACAGTCAAGTCGCAAAGCGACTTCCGAAATTATCCATTATCCATTGTCCATTATCCATTCTTTAAAATGGAGGTCTGACTTATGAAAAAAATAACGGTCGTCATTCCCTGCTTCAACGAGGAGGAGAACGTCGTCCCCATCAGCGAGGCGGTCGAAAACGAAATGAAAACGAACCTGCCGCAGTACGACTACGAGATCATGTTCATCGACAATGATTCGCAGGACAACACCCGCACCCTGATCCGGGGGCTGTGCGCGGAGAACCCGAAAATCAAGGCGATTTTCAACGCCAAGAACTTCGGTCAGTTCAATTCGCCCTATTACGGCCTGTGTCAGGCGCAGGGCGACTGCGCGATCCTGCTTTGCGCGGATTTTCAGGACCCGGTCGAGATGATCCCGAAGCTGGTCGCCGAGTGGGAGAACGGCTACAAGATCGTCTCCGCCATCAAGACCTCGAGCCGTGAAAACAAGCTGATGCGGTTTCTGCGCACCTGTTATTACAAGGTCATCAAGAAAATGAGCGACGTGGAGCAGATCGAGCATTTCACGGGCTTCGGGCTTTACGACCAGAGCTTTCTCGAGGTACTGCGCGGCATCGACGATTCGAAGCCCTTCCTGCGCGGCATCGTCGCGGAGCTGGGCTTCCAGCGCAAGGATATCGAATATGTGCAGGCGGAGCGCCGGGCGGGCAAGACGCACAACAATTTCTTCTCGCTTTACGACGCGGCGATGCTCTCCTTTACCTCTTATACGAAAATGGGGCTGCGTATTTCCACGTTTATCGGGTTTTTCATCGCGTTTATGAGCGGGGTCATGGGCGTCGTGTATCTGGTCCTCAAACTCACGAACTGGGATAAATACCCCATGGGCACCGCGCCGCAGCTCATCGGTATGTTTTTCCTCGGCTCGATCCAGCTCGTGTTTATCGGGCTTCTGGGCGAATACGTGCTGAATATCAATTCCCGCGTGATGAAGCGCCCTCTGGTCATTGAGTCGGAGCGGCTCAATTTCGGCGAACAGAAGCCGATCCCCGTCGGCGAGGAGCGTTTCGCCGTGCCCGCGGAGCGGGCTGTGTCCGTCGCCCCGCACGAGGATTTCGCGGAGGACGACAGCGGGGTCTGATTTTTCCGTATTTTGTATCAGGGTGATTCGATGGACCAAATCGTCATCAAAAAAAGAAAACCCGCAGACGCGCTGCCGTATCTTCTCGGCGGCGCGGTTTGCGTTTTGCTGCTGCTGATCGTATACGCGGTCAAGGGCTTTTTCCCGCTCGGCGCAAAAAGCGTCGCCATCAGCGATATGTGCCACGGTTATATCCCTGTGTACTATCATTTTTACGATTTTCTGCACGGCAGAAAGGCGCTGTTCTTCGACTGGTATTCCGGCACGGGCGTCAATATGGTCGGCGTTGCGGCGGTCAACGGCCTTTTGAGTCCGCTGAACCTGCTGTTTCTGCTGACGCCGCGGGCTGGGATCGACCGTTTTATGAACGTTTTCCTGCTCGTCAAGGTCTTTCTTGCCGCGGTGAGCTCTTCGTTCTTCTTCCGCAGGCGGTTCGAAAAACTGCCGCTGCTTTATACCGTGCTGTTTTCTGCGCTCTACGCGCTTTCGGGCTGGGTCCTCATTTATTATATGCACATCATCTGGCTGGACGTGCTGATCGTGTTTCCGCTGCTGATATATTTCTGTGAGCGCATGATGCGCGGAAAACCCCTGACGCCCTACGTGGTTTGCGTGTTCCTGACGCTTCTGTGCAGTTTTTATCTCGGCGTCATGGCGCTGACCGGCGTGTTTTTCATCGGCGGCGCTTATATTTTCCTCGTGATGGAAAAAACGGACCGTCCCCGCGCCTCGTTCCGCCTGGGGCTCGGCACGGCGCTCGGCGCGGCGCTTTCGGCTTTCCTTCTGCTGCCGGGATATCTTCAGATGAGCGGCTCCTCGCGGTATTCCTACACCGGGAGCATGACGGATATCCTCTCCGCCGCGCCGGAGCTGAACACGCTCAAAACGGTGATGTTCTCCTTTTTGCAGCTCGCGTTCCTGCTCGCCGTGCTGACGATGCTTGATTTTAAGGAACGCAGAAAAGCGTCGCTGTTTGCGGTCGTTTCGATGCTTGTGCTGTTTCTGCCCTTTATCATCGAGGGCAGCGCGATGCTCTGGCATTTCGGCTCGTATAAAGATTTTCCCTACCGCTTCGGCTTCGTTTCCGTATTCTTCCTGCTGGCGACGGCGGCGTATTTCATCTCCGAACGCGGAGACGGCATCCCCCTTAAAATGCCCGAACCGGCGCGGATTGCAGTTTGCGCGCTTCTGACGGGCGCGCTCGTCTGGGCGAATTACCGCCTGTACAGGGCGGGGATCGACGGAACCGACGGCAGGACGCTCGCGGCGGCCGATGCGCTGAAGGTCTGCGCGATTCTGTTCGCAGTCGGGCTTTGCGTCTTTTTCTTCCTTTTGACGCTGAAAAACCGAAAGGTCCGCCGCGCTGCGGTTTTCGCGGTCTGCATTCTGCAGATTCTGCCGGTGGCGCTGTTCAGCTTCGGCACCGACACGCATATCCGCTACGAGCGCCGCGAGCACGATACCGATTATATCGCCCCGACGCTTGCCGTCGCCGCGCTTGCGGAGCTCGACAATACGCGTCTGGAGCGCATGCACGACCCGGATATGTGCCTGAATATCAATTACGGCTTCGTCGCGGGGTTCGGCGCGCAGTCGAACTGGACGCATCAGATACCGGCGGATCTGCAGACGTCTCGCCGGGCGTTGGGCTACAGCACGACGTATACGCTGCTGCTCGACGGCGGCGGAACGCTGTTCTCCGACGCGCTTCTGAATATGAAAGAAACCGT
>JAFRTA010000392.1 GCA_017427315.1 Clostridia bacterium | reverse complement strand
TTTCCGACGAAATGCGAGAGCAGTTCGCTCATATAATCGAGTATTACGGCCAAGACCCGTATATCGTCCGTTCGAGCAGTATACTTGAGGACGGGTTCGGCAACGCCTTCGCGGGCAAGTACGAGTCGGTGTTCTGCGCAAACAGGGGAACGCTTGCGGAACGCCTTTCGGAATTTGAGAAAGCGATAAAGACGGTATACGCAAGCACGATGAGCCTTTCGGCGCTCGATTACCGCAAGCGCCGCGGGCTCGATAAGCGCGACGAGCAGATGTCGCTTCTGGTGCAGCGCGTTTCCGGCTCGTATTACGGCGCGTACTATATGCCCTGCGCGGCGGGCGTCGGCTACTCCTACAGCCCTTACCGTTTTCTGAAAAACGCCGACCCCACCGCGGGGATGCTGCGCCTTGTGATGGGGCTCGGGACCTCCGCCGTCGACCGGACGGAGGGCTCCTATCCGCGCCTTGTGGGGCTCGATGCGCCCGAAAAAACGGCATATACGTCCGTCGCCGACAGGCACAGGTTTTCACAGGGCAGGGTCGAGGTCATCAACACCTCCCTGCATCAGATGGAGCGGCTTCCGTTAAAAAAGATCGAGCCGGAGCTGCCGGCGTATCTGCAGAAAGTTCTGCTGGAGCACGACTTTGACGCGGAACGCAGACTGCGCGACATGGGACGCAGGGAATCCGTGACGTTCATCTCCTGCAAAGGGCTTGTAGGAAACGAAACGCTCATGTCGCAGATGCGCAGGATGCTGCGCTGCATCCGGGACGAATACGGATACCCCGTCGATACGGAATTCACCGTCAACGTCTCCGACAGCGGCGAATATTCCGTAAACCTGCTGCAATGCAGGCCCCTGCAGGTGCTCAAAGAAAAATCCGGCGCCGCCGTGCCCGAAAACGTCCCGCCGGAGAAGATCCTGCTTGAGAGCAGGGACGCTTCCATGGGATTTTCCAAAGCCTCGAGACTGGACGTTATCGTATACGTCGACCCCGTCGCCTATTTCAATATGCCGTACCGCGACAAGGATTCCGTCGCGAAAACGATCGGCAGGATCAACTGGCACTGCCGGAACAAAGAAAAACATATGATGCTCATGGTCCCCGGCAGGGTCGGCACGTCGTCGCCGGAGCTGGGCGTGCCCACAACGTTCGCGGACATCAGCGGCTTCGACGTGGTATGCGAAATGGAGGAGCAGCGGGCGGGCTACAACCCCGAGCTCTCCTACGGCAGCCATATCTTTCAGGATCTTGTCGAGGCGGAAATTCTTTATACCGCGGTGTTCAACAACGAAAAAACGATCCGCTTCGCGCCCGAAAAACTCACGGCGCTGCCGAATATGCTTGCCGGAATTGACGAAAACAGCGGCCTTGAAAACGTGATCCGCGTCTGCGACGTCGGCGGAAGGGACTGCGCGCTGTACAAGGATATCAAGGACGAGCATCTGATGATCACGATCTAAAACCAGCCCGGCAGTATAAATTATCATTGAACTGCATCGTTTTCATTGCAAAAGATGTCATGAAACCTTTTATGCAATCAGCCCCCGCATGCGGTCCGTTCGAGCCGCATGCGGGGGTTGTTATCCTTTTTCTGTTATTCTTCGCGGATCTGCGATCCGCCGTCGGGCGAAACGGTCGCCGTCTCCCTGCCGATCCACATATTCTCCCACTTTTGCCCGGCGATACGCTCGATGCGCGCCTTCTGCGCGTCGTCGATGGTCACCCTGCCGGTCTCGTGTTTTTCCTTGATCACGCGCTGGATCTCCTCGTGGTCGGTCTTCGTCATGGTAAAGCGGTTCACGAGGATCCACGTCAGCAGCCCGAACAGGATGGGCAGATAGGTAAAGATCATCCGGATCCCGAACACAGTGCGGGGGCTTTGGAACTGCGGCTCCTTATGCTCCACGTCGTAACCGAAGATGCGCGTCAGGCTGAAGCCCAGGATGCCGGTCATAAAGGAGTTCACGGTTTTGGAGACAAAGGAGCGGAACGTGGCGATCACGCCCTCACGCCGCCGCCCGGTGATCAGCTCGTCCACGTCCGTGATATCGGGCTGGATGGTCTCCACCGCAAAGCCGGGTCCGGAGAAGCCGAAGTTATACAGCACCGTGGCGAGGAACAGGATCGCGGAGGGGGTCTTCTCCCCGACGAAGGCGTAGAGCACAAGACCCGCGACCATGATCGGCGTGAACAGGGTGCCGGAGATGCGCTTGCCGAAATAGCGGTTCAGAAGGTAGTTTGCGGGCGAGCCCATGAATTCCGAAACGCCCGCGACGATATTCAGCGTATTGAAATGCCGGTATTTATCGGCGACGGAGATCATGAAGAACTGGTCCGCGTAGGAATAGCAGCTCCCGCGGAAGGAGTTGAACATGCTGATGAGGAAATACTGCCGGAACGAGCGGTTTTTGAATACGAAATAATACTCGCGGAAGAAGTATTTCCAGTCCACCGGCTCCACGTGCATGCCAAGCGACGAGGGCTCCGGGCAGGTGAAGAACGACAGGATCGGGCTCCAGCAGAACCAGAGCGCCAGCACGACGCCGCAGAACAGGTATTTCTGCCGGTCCGCAGGAGACGGGTTACTCATGTTGAAGCCGCCGAGCATCAGCCCCATGAAGATGAAGCTGGATACCTGCCCGACCGAGTTCATCATATACTCCACGATCTTATACTGCGTACGGCGGAAATAGTGCGGCTCGATGGTGGGCAGCATCGCCACGTGCGGCACGCTCATCATGGTATAGGAGGTGCTGTACAGCACCGAGGTGAAAAGGTAATACCAAAAGGTCGCGCGCCAGTTCCCGAGGCCGGAGATGCCGAAGGAGCACCACTTCATGATATAGGCGAGGATGAACGGGAACGCGCCGATCAGCACGTATATGCGGTGCTTGCCGTATTTCGTGCGCGTGCGGTCGGTGATCAGGCCCATCAGAACGTCGGACACCGCGTCCACGACGCCGCCGATCATGCTGATCACGCCGGTCTTGTCGGTCTGCAGCCCTTCGACGAAATTCATATACTGCTGATGGTACATCCCGATGGGATAGCCGGCGCCGCCCAGCGTGATATTCGCGCAGGTATACGCCGCCATCGGCTTGATATAGGGCTTCACGTCCCCTTCCACACCGAGCACGTTTTTGACTTTTTCGCCCAGCGCTTTTTTGTCCATATCGCGTCCTCCTTCACGATCCGCCGGATGCGGTCCCGCGCCGTTTCACGGAAATCGCATGCCCGTACCGAGAAACGGCTCCGGCGCGTTCACGGATCTTTCTGCCGGGGCGGTCCGCCCGCGCCCCGGTTTATAAAAGAAGTATACAACACCTCCGGCCGTATTTCAAGAAGATATTGAAATAAAGAAAATATATTCGGTATAAAAAAGACAATCCCGCGCGGTCAATGTCATTAAGTTAAAGACAAACCAAAGAATAAGAGTTTTCACAGAAATGTGGAGACTCTTTTTTTAAAAAAAAACGCGAAAAAATTAAAGAAATTACATAAAAAGACTTGACAAAAGCACAAAAATGTGCGGCGGCTCTGTTCCTGTTCAGGAACAGAGCCGCCCTTGAAATTAGAGAAATGATCCCGCTGATTTCAAGGAGGAAAAGACATGTCAGGTCCGGAAAAAATTAAAAATGCGCTTAGTCAATGCATCTCAGACTTTGTATCAAACCCTCAAGACGGTTTAAGAGATCCATCAAGAGATTTCAA
>JAFRTA010000391.1 GCA_017427315.1 Clostridia bacterium | reverse complement strand
TGTATGATAAATTGAAAAAACGAATACAAAATCGGAAAACAAATAAGGCATACCTGTGCATTGGAAAACAGTGTAATATTTGCATCAAAAATAACATTAGATACTTTTGATTATTCGCATAATATGACACTAAATTCCAAAAATCCTTCCTTTGCTGCGTTGACGAGATTGTACAGCGTGATTTTTCCGCTCCGTATTTGACATCAGAGGGACTTATCTTGTTGCCGTCATTTCTTCTATGTATTTCAGATGCCGACTTGTCTTGCGTGAGATCTTATTGCAGTAATCCGAGCAGAGAAAATCGATCAACCACGCTTTCGGGATCCTCCAGCCGGCGACAGCGTCGAGATATCGCAGTTCGCCTTTGTCGATCCATCCCCGGATGGTGTTTTCTCCGTAACCCGTAATCAGCTTTATCTGCGGCACGGAAAGCACGTCGGGATACGGTCTGAGCTTATCGCCGTAGTATTCCCGCATTTGACTTTCGGAAACGATATCGGACAGGTATTTGCAACTGCGTCGAGCGGCGTTTTTCACATCAGGCACGGTTCCGGGAATGCTTTGATACCTCAGCGGGTGTTCATCCCTGTCCTTCAGGTATCGTTTGACGTCGGACTTTCTGATAAGATAAGTATGCGTCTTTTTACCGGTGTTGATGCATGGCACAAGACCGGATTGCAGAAGATACGTCGCCTTGCGCTTCGAGATATGGCAGACGACGCGCATCTGTTCCTTTGTCAGAATATCCCCGTAGCGGTCGAGTTCTTTTATGTAAGCGTTCATTCGGTGTTTCACTCCGTGATCGTATTCCCTGTCGGATCCGGAGACGGCGTCCTGCGCGTGTTTTTTCTTGCTTTTTTCTTGCATTTTTGCAAGAAAAAGCCCCTTTCTTGCATCATTTCTGAGCGGTTTGAACCGTAATCGGTTCTTCCCGTTTCGTTCCTCATCGTCCCTCAGAACCCGCTCAGCATAAGCGTTTTTGCGGGTATGATAAGGGACGAAAAGAGACGTTCGAAATGCGTTTTGTGACGTAACACATAACACTCGAAATCAGGTAGCCTTCACGGGCTCGTGGGTTCGAATCCCACCGCTTCCGCCATAAAAGGGCTGCTATTTTGACAAAAAGTAGCAGCTTTTTTCTTTTGCTCTGCGGAATTGGAACGCCGCACCGGAACGATTCGTTTACTTTTTTCTGCAAAAAAAGCGCAACGGAAACCTTTCCCCGAACGGAGCCCGGTCGGCGGACCGGGTCCCGTTTTTTTCTTATCACCTGAAAATGCCGTAGTCCACCGCTCGATTCCTGTTTTCATACCCGTGAAGACACATGTCTTTTTTACAGACTCTCCGTTGCTTCGGTTCCGAATATCATAATATCACAACAAAACGTTTCTTGCAATAATAATGTTTGATTGTTTTCCGGAATTCCGAGCGCGCGGTATACGGGAGGAAGCCGGGTATCATTCCCCGGCTTCCGATTCGGTATTTTTGACAGAAAAACGGTTTTCGGCGTTTTCCCGTCGTTTTTGCTCGAGCAGCCGTTCGATTTCCTCCTGCCGCGCTCTGTTATCCTTCACGAACAGGATGATGACGATATACAGCGCTTCGCCGATTACGGGCCCGAGCATGAAAATCGGATACTGCCAGCGATAGAATTTTTCACTTTGGTGATAAATATAATCCCTGTCGCCGGGAGCCGCTTTGTAGCCGAGAAAACGGTACAAAGTCACGTTCATAATCAGAGATTGCAGGCTCACGGTGATCTTTCGCGCAAAATTGATTGCGGAAGCGGAAATCCCCTCCGTCCGCAGGCCTGTTTTCAGCTCGACCTCGTCGATGGAGTCGTTGATGAGCGAGCGGTGCGCGATTTCCATAAAGCTCGTAAAAACGCTGCTTAAACTGATGATAACGCACATAATGATATATCCGTGCACCGTATCGTATCGGCAGCCGGGCGCAACGCCGATCCCGTAGGCGATGAACCTGGCCGCTATCACGGCAATCTGCGAAATAATCAGCGAGCGCTTCATTCCGCCGAAACGGTCTATCAGCTTATTTGCGAAAAACACCGAAAACGCACCCGGTACGCTCGAAAGCGTTTCATACAGCGTCTCCGCCGTGCCGCCGCCCATGGCGTGCGAATCACGGAACGCAGACTGATAAAAATATGTCCGGTTGATGCGCGGGTAAACCTCATGAATCGTTTTCGCTGCGCCGATCAGAAGCAGCTTCGGATTGTGACGCAGCACTGTAATGGTTTTCAGAAAACTCTCTTCGTCGTGCACCGGCGAGTCGATTCTTTCGCGGAATTTCGCGGCGCGCATGGAAAGAAGCTCTCCCCCGAGACCGAACAGAAAAGCAAATAGAATGAAAATCGTCTTTTCATCCATACCGTTTTTCTCAAGAATATCCCACGCCACGGGAAATGCTTTCGGCAGATAGCCGCCGAGATTCGCGCCGATGGTCACCCACTGCGTTACGCGCGCACGCCGGGCGGAGTGCGGCGACGACAGCGGCAGCATGCCCCACATACCCGTCTCCTGAAACGAATATAAAAGGTCCCAGATAAAATAACAGAAAACAAGATAGGCAAGCCTTAATAAATCATTCGGAAAAAACGAAACGAACATCAGCGCGGCGATCACGCCGATCACCGGCGGAAAATACAGAAGATAAGGCCGCATTTTGCGGTAAGGTTCGTGCCGTCTTTTATCTACGATGCCGCCGACGAGAATATCGTTGATTGCGTCCCAGACGATAGATGCGGTCATAATCTTGCCCGCGTAATGCGCCGACGCGCCCGGTACCACGTGGTTTTCATAGAAATAAGTGACTCTGCCGGTAATAAAGCCGGACGACATATTCTGCCCCGTCGCGCCGACGGCGTAAGAAAGAATCTCTCGATTGGACGGACGCTCGTCGTCTCCGTCCCGCGAAAAGAAATAAGACAAGGGATTGTTGATATCATCACCCGCTTTTATATTATTTTCCATTATATAATAATAAATTTTTCCCGCTTTGTCAATGCGCGGCGCGTTCGAAAACCATCTTTTCGTATACGACCGCATAAGATGCAAAAAACAGCCGGACCGCTCCGGCTGTTTTTCTCAATACGGAATCATCGAATCTTTACGGAAGACGATAAGCCCTTACGTAATCGACCTTGTATTCCGCGCAGAAAGTCGCTTTGTCGTTTTTCTCGATATTACCGGACCATCCGAAGGTCGGCGCGCCGTCGCCTCCGTCCACTTCACAGGAAAGGATCATATACTCCGGCTGTTCGGAAACGCCGCCGTAAGTGGAGCGCGCAACCTCATGGCCGTTGATATAGAAGATATATTCCTCCGGCGTCCAGAGAAGACCGTAGGTGTTGTAATTCTCATACGGGTCGTTATCCATCGCAAAGATACCGACGTTTTTATACTTCGTTTTCAGGTCGTAGCCGCTGTAATGAATATTCTGCGTGATTTTCCAACTTGCCTTTCCGCCGAGATGCCAGAACGGGGATTCCATAATATCCAGCTCCGCGCCCTGCAGCGCGTCGTCGGACACCTTGCCGACATTGGAATTTATCATCCAGAACGCGGACCAGAGCCCCTGGCCCTTCGGCAGTATGCAGCGGCATTCGAAATATCCGTATTTCTGCCGGAAGCTTCTTGAAGTATCCAAACCGCAGGTATACCAGCCGGGACCGAATTCACCGTCTTTTTTATACTGTGTGCTGATGATGAGATTCCCGTCTTCAACGCGAGCCTGATCCGCCGTCCAATAACCGCCCTTTCGAACGCCGAAGCTGCAGTGAGCTCCCCATTTCGCCGTATCAAGGCTGTCGCCGTCGAAATCGTCCTCAAAGGTCAGCTCGAATCCCGTCAGGTCGATCACGTTTTTATTTTTCGTCGCGCTTGAAGTTTTGAATATCAGCAGAAACACGTTTACAAACGCAATCATGAAGTTCAGAAACTTTGCCGGAAAAACATTCAAAACAGAATTCTCCTTTTAGTCCTTTTTTGCGGAATTCGTGCGCAGCGCGGAAAACCACATTTGTATCATAGCATATCCGTTCGAATAAATCAATCGTTTACGGCAGTTGTTTCTTACGGATCAAAAGCATGAGCGGCATATTTCAGTATAATACCCGTTTTCAT
>JAFRTA010000390.1 GCA_017427315.1 Clostridia bacterium | reverse complement strand
TGAAAAGACCTTTTGACAGACTTTTTTGAGTCTGTCTGTTCCTCTGCGCCTTTTTTGCAAAAAAACACATATCCTTCCTCTTCCTTTGAGGTTGGATATGTGTTTTTCTATTTCATTTATTCAGTTATCTTAATGACATTGGCTTTCCGGGGGGCGTTTTTTTCGGAAATATTTATTTCTTCGAGAATAATCTGCGGAAGAAATTGACGAGGTTCAGGAAGAACTGAATGATTTTGCGGATGCCGGACGGCTTCTGCTCCTCGGGTTCGACCGTTCCGTCCGCTTCGATCGTCTCGGTCTGCGTTTCTCCGCAGAACCGGCAGGCGCGCGTTTTTTCTCCTTCCTCCGTTGCGGTCGGTTCTTTCGTGACCGTCCAGCTTCCGAAGGAGTGCGCAAGGCTCTCGAAGGGCAGCTCCGCTGCGACGCAGACCGCGTGAGGAGTCGAGCCGCAGTTCGCGCGGATCGTGATCCAGGACCACGGAACACGCCCCTGCTCCTTTTTCTCGAGCGTTTCGCTGATGGGATAAGAGGAGTACAGCCCGTAGTTTACGAAAAGATTCGCGTCGTCAATATCAACGCCGTAAGCGGCTTCAAATGCGTCTCTGACCCCGGAAAGGAGCCTGCCGTTTTCATCGACCAGGTCCGAGCTGTCCCGGACGTCGACGCCGATGGCGTTATAAACGTAATCGTGCAGGTATTCCGTGATTTCGTTCAGGGGCGTATCGAAATCAAGCTCGAAATCATTCAGCTCCCAGTAAATTCCGTATTTAAACCACTCTTCATATACGGACAGCGCTTCTGCTTCCGTCATTGCGTATTCCGTCATCAGAGAAGCAACGTCCTGTTCCTTGTCGGCCAGCCGGCAAAGCATGCCCGCATAGGAGCCGAGCCGGGAGGCGACCGTCAGTCCCTCAAGGAAATGCCCGTAACCGCCGCCGAAATACGCGCAGGTCTGCGAAGCAAAGGGAAGCGGAAGACCGGAAATATCCAGCGCGTCGTCCGTGAAATCGATCTGTCTGAGCCGGAACGCGCCTTCCCAGAGCTCCTGTGAAGCGGTAAGCGCCTTGCTCTCGATCGTGACCGATCCGACGCGGGAGCCTAAGAATACGGCGCTTCCGAGATATGTCACGTTCTCCGGGATCACGATCGACCGCACGCCGCACCACATGAACGCGTAGTCGCCGATGACCTTCAGTGTGGAAGGCAGGGAAACGGATTCGACCTTTGCGCCGTAGCGGAGCGAATCTCTGCGCAGCTCGGTGATCCCCTCGCCGACGACGATGCGCCTGACGGGATCGTGCAGCGCGTATTTTGCCGCAAAGTATTCCGTCGGCGTCAGCGCGCCGGAGGAAAGCGCGTCGTTCAGCGCAGCCGCGTTTTCATATCCCAGAAGCTTTGCGATATAGTATTTCTGCCCGAAGGCGGTCATTGCGCCCGGGCTCAGGATCTCGTTGCCCGTAAAGGGGTCTCCTGCCGCGTCATAGTACGGTTCTTCTTCGAGATACGGCGTGATCGGACGGTCCGCAACGCCCGTGCCCGTGATCGTCAGCGTGCCGTCGGTCGTCAGCGTCCAATAAACCGGATCGCCGTTGTAGCCGCACGCGCCGCCCGCGAGGTACTGCGGGATCTCCGCGGAGCAATGGATCGCCGCGTTGTTGAAAAAGCGCGCCTGATATCCTACGTTTTCATAAGACGTGGGATAAATATCGTCGTCGTCCTCATCCCAATACCCTTTCAGGTATTCGATCGCCTTCAGTTGTTTGCGGGTTCCTCCGTAATAAACGTCCGTAAGGCTGCTGCAGCCGCGGAACGCTCCCTCGTAGATCTTCGTGACGCTTGCAGGGATATAAACGCATTTCAGATTCGCGCTGCCGACGGCGTTTCTCCAAAGCGTCGTCGTTCCCTGCCGGACGCTGTATTCGGCGTCCGTTCTGCCGGAGGGATACTGCAGCAGAGAATGGTCCTGTTTATCGTACAGCGCGCCGACTTCGTCGTTTTCGTAACGCGGATTGCCCTGCGCGACGTTGATGTGCAGCAGCGCGGAACAGCCTGCGCCGCCGTAAAGCGTGAACATTTCGCTGTCGATCCCCTCGGTCAGCGAAGCCGGGAGAAAAACGGTGCGCAGCGAGGTGCAGCCGGCAAAGACCTCGCTCCAGATAATTCTCTCAACGCCCTCTTCGATCACCGCGTCGGTCAGCGACGCGCACTCCGCAAACGTTCCGCCGTCGAGGACCCTGACGCTGCCGGGAACGGTCGCGGAGGTCAGGCCGGTTTTCAGAAACGCGCCGTAGCCGAGCTTTGTCAGCGTATCCGGCAGGGAAACTTCTTCGAGCGAAGCGCAGTAAGCGAATGCGAATTCTCCCACCGAGGAAACGCCCTCGCCGATGATAGCCGTTTTTACGTTGAGCCCTCGCCACGGCGAGTCGAACTCGTCGTAATCCGCCATGTTGCCTGCGCCGGAGACCGTCAGCGTGCCGTCGTCGGTCAGCGTCCACGTCAGGTTGTCGCCTTCGGCGCCGCATTCGCCTTTTGCGATATACGCGAAATGATACGCGACCTCGGTATTCATGTATCCGCGCACCCGGACGCCGCGCGTCAGCGCCGCCCATTCCCCGGCACCGCCGTTATAATAAACGTCTTCCAGAAGTTCGCAGCCTGTGAGCGCGTTATTTCCGATTGTCTCCAGACTTCCGGGCAGAGAGACCGTTCTGAGCGCGGCGCAGTCGTAGAACGCCGCCATACCGATCTCACGCACTCCTTCGGAAACGGTCAGCTCCGTCAGATGCTCCGCTCCTGAAAACGCGGTCATATCGATTCGGACCACCTCTGCGGGGACGGTATACGACGCGTCCGTCTTTGCTGCGGGATATGTGATCAGCTCCGTTTTGTCCCGGCTGAATAAAACGCCTTCTTCGGAAAGGAAATACGCGTTCTCACCGTCGACGATGATCGACTCGAGCCCGGTGCAGCCGGGCTCCAGCGGTACGCCGGAAAGCGCGGAGCCGACGGAACGAAGGCTCTTCGGCAGTGCAAGCGTTTTTATGCCGGGACAAAAGGTGAACGCCCTGTCCGCAATAAGCTCCGTGCCTTCCCTGATACTGCAGAGCGCCGGGACTTCTCCCTCTGCCCCTGAGAGCGCGTATAAGAGCACGTAATTGCCGCAGTAAACGAGTCCGTCGGAAGTGTTTGCGGGATCGTTCACGTAAGCCGTCCCGCTGAACGCCATGTATCCGATCCGGTCGAGCCCGGCGGGCAATGCGATGTCTTCGAGCATCGGGCAATTGCTGAATGCTTGTATTCCGATCGTTTTTACGCCGTCGGGGATCGTAATCTCACGCAGACTGCAGCCGGAAAACGCGGAAACGCAGATATGCTTCAGTCCTTCCGGAAGCGTAACCTCTGTCAGTCCGCACAGCTCTGGCCACATACTCTCGCCGGAAAACGCCGAACTTGCGATCGTCAGCGTTCCGGGCTTTACGGTCAGCGCCCCGGAGATCGACGCAGAATCCGCGGCGATCAGATGGCGGCCGAGATAAAGAACGCCGTCTTCCCAATTTGCGGCGTCGGTCTGATAGGCCGTTCCCTCAAATACTCTGTATCCGATTTCTTCAAGGCCGTCCGGCAGCGAGATGTCGGAAAGCGCGCCGCAGTCTTTGAAGGCGTACGCGTCGATCGAACGCAGAGACCCGGGAAGAGTGATACACGCAAGCGCGGAGCAGTTTGAAAACGCGCTGTTGCCGATTTTTTCAAGACCGTCCGGGAAAACGACGTTTTGCAGGTTCCCGCAGCCGGTGAACGCAAATTCTTCGATCGATCGCACCGTTCCGGGAACGGTATATTCCGGATCTGTTTTCGCGGCCGGGTATTGGAGCAGAACGGTTTTTGCCTTGTCGAACAGTACGCCGTTCACGGAAGCGTAGCAGGGGTTGCCGTCGCTGACTTCGATCGCGGCGAGGGCTGCGCATGCGTGGAACGCCGAGGCCCCCAGCTCGATAAGCCCCGCGCCGATGTGCGCCGTCTGAAGCTTCGGGCAATTTTTAAAGGCTTCGACGCCGACCGTTTCGACGCTGTCGGGGATCCAGATCCGACGCAGTACGGAACAGCCGGAAAACGCCTTGTCGCCGATGCTTCTGACCGTATCCGCGATCGAGACGGAAGTCAGTTTTTTACAGCCGGTGAACGCGCCGTCCCCGACCGTCGTTACGCCGGACTGGATTACGACGCTGCGGATCGACGAGAGCTTATAGGGACGTTCGTTGCTGATATAACGGGCCATCTCCCCGACGCCGGAGACCGTCAGCGTGCCTTTGTCGGTCAGCGTCCACGTCAGGTTGCCCCCCTGGGCGCCGCATTCGCCGCTCGCGGTCACGACGGGTTCCGCCGCGGACGATACGACTCCCGCCGCGCACAGCGTCGGCAGGATCATCATCAGCGCAAGAAATACGGAGACGATCTTTTTTCCTGTTTCCATAACGCACACTCCTTTTTTCATCATATTTTTTATATCTTGCTTCCATTTCTTTTTAACATATCCGTTCGGGAAAAACAACGGAAAGGGAATGAAAAGAGGATTTCGGGGAATGGAAGTTAATATTTCAGGCTCATCATCAACTCAAACACGCCGTCTGAGACGGAGAACTCCACGTTATCCTCGCCGTATTTCGAGGCGGCTTTCTGTATGCTTTTGAAGCCGTAGCCGTGCGACGACCGGTCGCGGCTGCTTGTGACGGGCGCGCCGTTCCGAACGGCGACGGTTTGGGAGACGGGGTTTTTGATCGAGATCCAGACCGTGTCGCCGATGATTTTTGACGAGACGGTGATCTCGCATGGTTTGCCGGTCTTTTTACAGGCGTCGATCGCGTTGTCGAGGGCGTTCGGGAAGATCGTGTAAATATCGTCCGCGTCGATCCCTTCCGCCGGAAATACGCCTCCGAAGGGAAACACGATCCGGCTGCCGCTTTGCCGGGCGAGCTGGTCCTCGCAGAACAGCACCGTGTCCAGCGCCGCGTTCCCGGTGTGGAAACGCGTTCCGTCGCTCTGCTCAAAACCGCCGAGCTTTTGTACGAGCTCCTTTGCCCGCTCCGGCTCGCCGTTGTCGATATATGCGGCGACCGGACGCAGCTTTTTCGGCAGATCGTGGCGGAATATCCGCATTTCCTCGTCCATGCGCTGTATCATTTCGTAATGCCGCACCTGCATATCCAGCCGGTTTTTGTAGTTTTCCTCCCGGACCTTCGCTTTGACGATCGTCGAAACGCTGTAAGCGATCGTAGCGGTGAACAGCGGAATGTTCAGAAGGACGAATCCGAATTCGATATCCTTTTCCCTGTCCGACCTGCCGCCGAACAGTACGAGAGAGGTAACGAATACGCCCACCGTCAGGCAGATCAGCAGAAACAATGTCGGGCTGACGCCTGAAAGCTCGAAAGGATACACGCGTTTTCTCGCAAGAATGGCGAGCGTGCCGGCGGCAGCAAGAAAAAACGTTGCGTCCACGACGAATTCGACCGCCAGCTCAAGCGGATCGTCCGGATTTGTTCCGTCGTACCGGTAAACGACGATCAGCAAAACGTATTTGACCGCCTCGACGAGGGTGTACCCCGCCGCGACGAGCAGCGCTTTCCGTGCGTCCTCGCGCGCATAGAGCAGAAACGCGCAGAGGAAGGGCAGCAGAAACGTCGCGCCGGTCCAGATGAGACCGGGCCCGTCCGCCGCGCCCATGAGCAGAGAACGGGAAAGCCCCGTTCCCGCGCACAGCAGCAGCGCCGCAAGAAGAAAGAGAATGTTTTTGCGGAACCGGACGCGGAACAGCGCCGCGGTCATACATGCGCACCCCGCGGCGATCGCCAGCGCGTTCAGTACGGAGATCAAACCGTATATCACCGCGTAATTGCGGATAAATTCGCCGATCGCAGCCAATAATATCTCCTCCTGTCAACCGTTCCGGAATATAAAACGCCTGTATGCGCTCTGAAACTCTTTGGACTTGAGCGAGAGAACGTCGCCGTTTTTCATCGTCACGCTTTTCGCGTCATAGCCGACGACGTGCTGCATGTTCACGAGGAATGACCGGTGGATGCGGAAAAACTGCGCCCCGGAGAGCTCGTTTTCCGCAAGCTCCGATATCAGCCGGTTGTAGTCCCGCGTGCCGCCGAACAGGTGCAGGACCGTTTTCTTGCCCGACGCCTCGGCGTAGAGGATATCCTGCGCGTATAACGTCTCGTAGACGCCGCCGCGTTTGAGCTCGATGCGCCCGTTCAGCGAGGACTTGTAGAACGCGTCCAGCTTTTCGTAAAGCGCCGCCTCGTCCACGGGCTTTTTCAGAAAACCGTCGGCGTAGACCCGGTTGTTGATGATCTCGACGGCGGCGTTCTCGTAATTCGTGAGATAACAGACCGTCACCGCGCCGCCGAACTTTTCGTTCAGCCTTTTCGCCAGCTCCACGCCGTTCATTTCGCCCATAAAGTAATCGAGAAGATACAGGTCGAACCGTTCCTCTCCGAGCAGCTCCGACGGGGAGGTGAACGCGCGGCAGCGGATATCGCAGCCGCTCCGAAGCGCGTACGCCTCGATCAGCGCCGTCAGTTTTTTATTCTCCGCCCGTTCGTCGTCGCAAAGCGCGATGAGCATATCCGCCGACTCCCTTCTTTCGGACCCCGGTCCGTTCCCGCCTGAATTCCTTAAAAATTATATCACGCGGCGCGGAAAAACGCAACAGAATGGGAATGACGGGGCGATTTCGGGGAATGAAAAATTCCCGGAGAGCCGAAGCTCTCCGGGAATAAATATTGATAGGATAACCGGATCATTTCACGGGTTGGACCCAGCCGAGCCTGTCTTCGATCAGGCCGTTCTGGATGCCGGTGATGTTATCGTAGAGCTTCTGCGCGGTGGGGCCGATCTTGCCCTCGTTGATGACGATGTGCTCGTCGCCCACGATCAGCTCGCCGATGGGGGAGATGACCGCCGCGGTGCCGGTGCCGAAGGCTTCCTCAAGCGTGCCGTTGTGCGCCGCCTCGACGACCTCTGCGAGCGCCAGCTTGCGCTCGGTCACGGGTTCGCCCCAGCTCTTGAGCAGCTCGATGCAGGAGCGGCGGGTGATGCCGCCGAGGATGCTGCCTTCCAGGGACGGGGTTATGACCTCGCCGTTTATTTTGAACATGACGTTCATCGTGCCGACTTCCTCGATATACTTGCGCTCGACGCCGTCCAGCCAGAGGACCTGGGAGTAGCCCTGCTCCTCGGCCTCCTCCTGGGATTTCAGGGACGCGGAGTAGTTGCCGCCGGTCTTGGTGAAGCCGTAGCCGCCGCGGACCGCGCGGACGTATTTCTGCTCGACGTAGATCTTGACGGGGTTGATGCCCTCTTTATAGTAGGAGCCCACGGGGGACATGATGATCATGAATACGGCGTGGGACGCGGGATGCACGCCCAGCTTGGGGTCTGCGCCGAACATGAACGGACGGATATACAGCGCGGTGTTCGCGCCCTCCGGGATCCAGGATTCGTCGATCTCAACGAGCTTCTTCGTTGCCTCGACGCAGAAATCCTCGTCGACGCGGGGCAGGCAGAGACGGTCGGCGGAGAGGTTCAGTCTCTCATAGTTCTTCTCGGGACGGAACAGAACGGCCTTGCCGTCGGGGGTGTGATAGGCCTTCATGCCCTCGAAGATCTCCTGACCGTAGTGCAGGACCATCGCGGCGGGAGAAAGGGAGATATCGCCGAACGGCACGATGCGCGCGTCGGTCCAGCCCTTGTCCTTGTAATAGTCCATAATGAACATGTGGTCGGTGTAGTACTTGCCGAAGCCCAGCTCCGATACGGGCGGCTTGGGTTTCCGGTTCTCGCTGAGGGTGATCTTGATTTCCATGATATATACCTTCTTTTCTATAAAATACCGGAATTCGGACTTTCTGCCCGCTTTTTCGCAAGTCGGCAGACAAAGAGTCCGCTTACAGGAAATTATAATACAACCGTTTTCTGTTTTCAAGAGAAAAATGAATTTTTTGCGCAGGACGAAAGACGGATGAACGAAGACCGACGACCGAAGACGGAGCCCTTATTCTTTATCCCTCGCTGTCCTTTGCGAAAAAACGATTGCAACCGCGCGGCGTTTATGCTAATATAATATTATCAATTCTGATCGGAGGCATTTTCATGTCGGATTATTTCGGAAAAGAAACGCCGAAGCTGGGATTCGGTCTGATGCGCCTGCCGCACCGCGGCGTGGCGATCGATCTCGAACAGACGAAACAGATGGTCGATCTGTTCCTCGACGCCGGCTTTACCTATTTTGACACCGCGTACGTCTATCCGGGCTCGGAGACGGCGACGAAACGCGCGCTCGTCAGCCGCTATCCGCGCGAGCGCTTCACGCTTGCGACGAAGCTCAACGCCGGTATCCCCGGTATGACCGAGAAGATGGCGAAGAAAGAGTTCGAGACGAGCCTCGAGCGCACAGGCGCGGGTTATTTCGACTATTATCTCCTGCACGCGCTGATGGACAACAATTACACAAAATACGACAAATTCGGCATCTGGGATTTCGCCGCAGAACAGAAGGCGAAGGGCCTGATCCGTCACGTCGGCTTTTCGTTCCACGGCAGCCCGGAGCTGCTCGAGAAGCTTCTGACGGAGCACCCGGAGACGGAATTCGTGCAGCTTCAGATCAATTACGCCGACTGGGAGAATAAAAAGGTCGCGTCGCGCGCGAATTACGAGATCGCGCGCAGGCACGGCAAGCCGATCGTCATTATGGAGCCGGTCAAGGGCGGCAAGCTTGCCGATCCGCCGAAAAAGGTGAAGGAGCTGTTTTCGGCCTATGCGCCGGACCGTTCCTTCGCGTCGTGGGCGGTCCGCTTCGCCGCGTCGCTCGACGGCGTTATCACGGTGCTTTCGGGAATGTCGAACGTCGATCAGATGAAGGACAATCTTTCGTATATGACGGATTTTACGCCCCTGAACGAAAAAGAGCGGGAGATCGTGCGCGAGGCGCAGCGGATCATGGAGAGCTCCGCCGCGGTTCCCTGCACCGCCTGCCGCTACTGCGTCGAGGGCTGTCCGCAGGGGATCCCGATCCCGGAAATATTCGCCGCGATGAATCTGCAGCTTGCCGACGGGAAGCTCGAAGAGGCGAGGACGGCGTACGACGCAGCGGTCCGTGAGGGGAACACCGCCGCGGACTGCGTCGCCTGCCGCAAATGCGAGGCCGTCTGTCCGCAGAAGCTGAAAATCACGGAGTATCTGCGGCAGGGTGCGGAAATGTTTGAATCCTGATTTTTCCCGAACGCAGAAAACGGAACGGATCGACACGGCTCCGCGAACAGGTTCGCAAAGAGATACCGCGCTTTGCGGCGCTTACGCGCGCCGGAATTCGGCGTTGCAAAATTCCGAAAAACGTGATATGATATTCTTGACAAAGGAGGAAGTCGTATGAATATATTCAAAAAGAAAGCGATCGTGGTTCTCGCGGTTTGCGCCATGGCTGTCGCGGCGGTTCCCGTCTGCGTGTTCGCCGGCGCGGATTCCGCGGAAAAAATCGGGCATATCGACGGGCTCGAGGAATTGTCGTACATTGAGCCGGTCGAATGGGAAATCATATGCGAGCTGCCGACGGCTCCGTTTGAAAAATGGACGGGGTATGTCCCGGGCGGCGTAACGGGGATCACGAGGTATATCGGGGAGAAGTATTCGCTTCCCGACGTTCCCAACGAGCCGGTCACCCGGATCGTCGATGTGGAAAAAGGCGAATACGGTACGACGGAAAGCGCGTCCTATACGCAGTACCGTCTCGGCGACGCGGATATGAACGGAAAGGTCAACTCCCGCGACGCACGGCTCGCGCTCCGCGCGGCGGCGCGCCTCGAGACGCTCACAGACCTGCAGAAGGTCCTCGCCGATATCGATAAAGACGGAAAAGTCATCGCAAACGACGCGAGAGCGATCCTGCGCGTCGCCGCAAAGCTCGATCCCGCGCCGGAAGAGGTCATCCGCGTCCCGGCGTAAAAAACGAATATGGCGGAGTGATTGTTATGAGAGCAGTCAGAATGAGATCTTTACGGATCATCCTGCTCGCTGTTCTGACGGCGGTTGCCGCGGCGGTCCCCGTTTTTGCCGAGCGGAACGAACCGGTCGCCTCGGGGGACTGCGGCGAGAACGTCCGCTGGGCGTTTTATGCCGACGGCACGCTTCGGATCTCGGGCGAGGGGCCGATGGCGGATTATCAGTGCTATGAAATGGACGACGGCGGGTTTTACGTTGAAAACGATGCGCCTTACTGGAATTATCTCGACGCGAGTGTTCTTGCGGTCGTCGTCGAAGACGGCGTGACGCACATCGGCGACTGCGCGTTTGCGGCCGGCGATAACCTGTTTGAGGTGTCGATCGCGCCTTCCGTGCGCTCGATCGGCAGATGCGCGTTTTATTTCTGTTATCAGCTTCGCGGCGTTACGATTCCGGCGGCGGTCGAATCGATCGGCCTGAACGCTTTCGGCGAGTGCGAATGGTTGCAGCGCGCGGTGTTTGAAAAGGGCTCCGCGCTGAAGGAGGTCCCTTACGAGCTGTTTATGGGATGTACTTCGCTGGAGGACGTCGGGCTCCCCGAGGGGATCACAGCGATCGGCGACAACGCGTTCGCCGCGTGCAGTTGTATCCGCTCACTCCTTGTCCCGGACGGCGTCGTCTCGATCGGCGTGTATGCGTTCAACAGTTGTTCTTTCCTGAAAAGCCTCTATCTTCCCGCTTCCGTTGCTTCCGTGGGCGAAGGGTTCCTGTGGAACAGTTACCGGGTGAAGGATATTTATTTCGGCGGAACCGAAGCGCAGTGGGCGAAGCTGTTCCCCGACAGCGTTTTTGCCGGGAACGACGGTCTTGATGCGGATACCCTGCAGGTGCATTACGGCTGTTCCGCCGCGGAATACGCGCGTATCTGCGGGACGGAGATACCGGAAGAGGGGACGACCGCGCCGGAGGAGGATACGGCGCCCGCCGAAGAGCCGACGACCGGACCGGCGGAAGAGACGACAGGTTCTGCCGGCATTCCGGACGGGGAGCGGATGACGCAGTCTTCGTATGCGGCGGAATACCGTCTCGGCGACGCGGATATGAACGGAAGGGTCAACTCCCGCGACGCAAGGCTCGCGCTCCGCGCGGCGGCGCGCCTCGAGACGCTCGCAGACCTGCAGAAGGTCCTCTCCGATATCGATAAAGACGGAAAAGTCATCGCAAACGACGCCAGAGCGATCCTGCGCGTCGCCGCAAAGCTCGATCCCGCGCCGGAAGAGGTCATCCGCGTCCCGGCGGAATGAAATCAGGTCGATTATCCGAGAAAGATCTGCCCCGGCAGGTCTTTCTTCGTTATGATATCGTATCCCCGGATTTTTTTAAGATTTAATCCTGTACTTTTTGCCGAAGGTATGATATACTGTATCTTGCATTAAAATACCCGCGGAGTCCGGTTTTCCGGATGCTGCGGGCGGCATCCTGCAAAAAAAGGGAGAAAAACGGCGTGAAAGACTTGAAAACGACGGAGAAACCGAACATCGGCAGAAATCCGGAGCTGGATCTCTGGCGGCTTTTCGGCAGTATCTGCATCGTTCTGTATCATTCGAAATCCTTTTTCGACCCCCCTCTGTTTTCCTCGGGATACGCGCTGACGGTGGAGTTTTTCTTTCTTCTCAGCGGATACTTTTTCGCCTCGACCGTTTACCGAGACCGTAGGGCGTTCCGATGGGAAACCATCGGAAAAGAGACGGTGCGGTTCCTCGCGCACAAGATATGGGGCTTTCTGTTCTATTTTGTTTTCGGCTTCGTGACCGCGTGGATCGCCTGTTACTGCGTGCGCGGATGGAACGACGCGTTCAGCCCCCTGAATCTTTACGAGCTGTTCCTGCTGTCGGAAACCGGGATCCCGCGGATCAACGTGATGAATCCCGACTGGTACCTGTCCGCGATGCTGATCGTGATGTTCCCGCTCTATCCGCTGTTCCGGCGGCGGAAGGATCTGTTCTCCGCGGTGATCGCCCCGGTGCTGGGCGTGGGCTCGATCGGGTATATCTACGTAAAATACGGCAATTATCTCGCGGATGCGTCCGGCGATTTCCCGGCGAAGTCGCTGATCCGCGCGCTGGCGGGCATCTGCCTCGGCGTCGTCGTATACAGAGCGTCGGAATATCTGAAAACGCTGAAGATCGGCAGCCGCGGCGAGGCGGCGCTGACCGTCGTCGGCGCGCTCTCGATGGTTGCCGCCGTGCGGCTGATGGGGTACCGGGACAATACGGCGGTGCCGCTGCAGTTTCTGCTGTTCATGATCTTCATCACGATCTCGACCGGCGGAAAATCCCTGTTCGCGCGGCGCCTGCCGCAGAAGCCGATGAAGCTCGCGGCGGAATTCAGCCTGTCGCTGTATCTGACGCATACGACCGTGCGCCTTGTCCTGCTCGGACTTGCGGAGAAATTCCCCTCGTTCGGCGAGATGTTTTCTTCCGGGGAGAACGCATGGAAGGGGCTTCTGATCTATCTCGCCGCGTCCATCTTTTTTGCGCTGCTCGCGATGCCCGTCAGCCGCGGCCTGAAGAAGCTCGCCGCGAAGGGCGTCGGGCGCATCCGCGGAATGCGGGAGGAGCAATAAATACTGATTTCACGGCGAAGCCGTGAAATCAGTATTTCGGATATCGGGTATCGGATCTCGTGGATCGTGCTTGTAAATTATATTATTCGCTTCTATAAAAAAATGCAGTGTTGATTCTTTGATTTGAGTCGCGGTTTCGGCACGATATCCGATCCCCGATCCCCGATATCCGCGGAGGGCGTCAGCCCGACAAATCAGAATTTTCCACCCACATCATCCTTGCAAAAATCATTATCGAACGGAGTAATACCATGCTGAACACAAGAGCAAGCGGCGCGCTGATGCACGTCACAAGCCTGCCGTCCCCCTACGGGATCGGCGGAATGGGAGAAGAAGCCCGGCGCTTCATCAAAAAAATAAAGGAGATGGGCTTTTCCTACTGGCAGGTGCTGCCGCTGAACCCGGCGGACCTTTACGGCTCGCCCTATGCCTCGGACAGCGCGTTTGCGATCAATCCGCTGCTGATCGACCCCGCGTGGCTGGTGAAAAACGGCTACGTCGGCGAGGCGGACGCGGCGGAATGCGTTTATCCCGGCACGCCTTACACCGCGGATTTCGCTTTCGCGCAGCGCACGAAACGCGCCCTTCTCGAAAAGGCGTTCCGCAACCGCTTCGAGTCGGTCGCCGAAGCGCTCTACAGCTTCCGCGACAGGCATTTCTGGGTGCGGGATTACGCGTATTACCGTGCGCTGAAGGATAAAAACGGCAACAAGCCGTGGTACGAATGGGAATTCTGCCGCGATCACGCAGAGGCGGACGGCGCGGCGTTCCCGAACAATGAACAGTATTATTACGTGTTCGAGCAGTATATCGCCTACACGCAGTGGCGCGAGATCCGGCAGTACGCCAACGAGCACGGCGTGAAGATCCTCGGCGATATGCCCATTTACGTTTCGTTCGACAGCGCGGACGTTTGGAGCGCGCCCGAACAATTCGAGATCGACCGCAGGACGCTCACGAGAAAGCGCGTCGCGGGCGTGCCGCCCGATTATTTCAGCGCAGACGGCCAGCTCTGGGGAAATCCGCTCTATGATTGGAAGACGATGGAAAAGGACGGATTCCGCTGGTGGCTGGACCGCATCCGCCACGCGCTGAAGATTTACGATACGGTCCGCATCGACCATTTCCGCGCCTTTGCCTCTTATTGGGCGGTGCCCGCGGACGCGAAGACCGCGAAGACCGGCGAATGGTGTAAAGGTCCCGGCATGAAGCTGTTCGACGCGGTGAAAAAGGAGATCGGCGAGGCGCAGATCGTTGCGGAG
>JAFRTA010000389.1 GCA_017427315.1 Clostridia bacterium | reverse complement strand
GGAACGTGGGGCATCCGCCGCCGTCCCCCGTCGGCGTGTGGCAGGGGATCGACGGCAGCGAGGTGATCGCCTCGGTCGATCCCGGCGCGTACACAACTGCGCTGCGCGAAATGCCGAGCCGCGACGAAGCCCTTGCGAATCGCACGTCGGAGCTCCCGAACGAGAAGGACCTGCGCTATTACGGCACCGGCGATCAGGGCGGTTCGCCGACCGAGGAATCCGTAAAATTCGTGAACGATTCCGTCGGCGACGCGTGCGGGCTTTGCGAAACCGTGTCCGCCTATGCGGGGCAGCTTGCCGACGAGCTCACCGACGAAGAAAAAAAATGCCTTCCGCGCACCGCCGAAGAGCTTCTGATGATCACCCACGGCGTGGGCAGCTATACCTCGGTCGCGCCCACGAAACGCTTTCACCGCTCGAACGAGCTCAAAGCCGATTTTGCGGAGCGCGCCGCGGTGTTTGCCTCGTGCATCGGCGCGCGCGAATATCCGGCGAAAACGCTGGAAAAAGCGTGGCGCGATTTCATCCGTCACGAATTCCACGACGACCTCACGGGCACCAGCGTGCAGCGGGCGTACCGTGAGACCTTCCACGACGATATCGTCGTGAATAACACGCTCGACGGCGAGATCGGCGCGTCTCTCTGCGCGATCGCCGCGAACGTCGACACCCGCGTCGGGGACGGCGTCAAGCTCGTCGTCTTTAATCCGACGGCTTACGAACGCCGCGACGCCGTGGAGGCCCGGATCGAAGAGGCGGAATGCGGGAACGCCGCGTATCTCTCCGTTTTCGACCGCGGCGGAAACGAGGTCCCCTCGCAGATCATTGCGCGGAAAGGCGGCATAATAACGCTTCTGTTCCGCGCGTACGTTCCCTCGCAAGGGTACGCCGTGTTCCGTGCCGTTCCCGCTGATTCGCCGTATGCGGACGCCGAACTCACCGTCGGAGAACGGGAGCTGCAGAACGCGCGCCTGCGCGTCCGCGTCGATGAAAACGGCGATATCGCGTCCGTTTACGATAAGAAAAACGGCGTCGAGCTTCTGCGCGCGCCGATCCGCCTTGAGATCCTCGAAAACAGCTTCCGCAATTACGGCGCGTGGGAGATCGGATACGACGACCTGACCGCCGCGCCGCGCAAGATCGTATCGGGTCCGGCCGAAGCACGCGTCGTTCTAAGCGGCGGCTGCCGCGTTTCGCTCGAAGTAACGCGCGTTTTCGGCGCTTCGCGCTTTACGCAGACGCTTTCCCTCGACGCGGGCGGCGACCGGCTGACCGTATACAACGATATCAACTGGACCGAACCGCGCTCTCTGCTCAAGACTGCGTTTCCGCTCGATCTCGAAGCGGCGACCGCCGTTTACGACGCGGGGCTCGGCAGCGTCGAACGCGGAGACCGCAGTCCCGAAAAATACGAGGTCCCCGTGCAGAAATGGGCGAATATGTACGACGGTGCGAGGGATTACAGCGTCACGATCCTGAACGACTGCAAGTACGGGATGGATAAATGCGGCAATATCCTGCGGCTGACCTGTATTCACACGCCTGCGAATAAGTTTATGGACGAAACGCGGCAGGATCTGCAGGATTTCGGGCAGAACGTGTATTCCTTCGCAATTTGCGGCGGCAGGGGAGATTTCCGCAAGGCGCGTTCGGAGCGCGCGGGGACGCTGTTCAACAGCCCTCCCGTCGCCTGCGTTACCGGGACGCATCCCGGCGTTTTGCCGCCCGTCTGCGCTTTCTTTGAGATCGATAACGAAAACGTCGCCGTCCGCGCGATCAAAAAAGCAGAGGATTCCGACGAGATCGTCGTGCGCGTCTGCGAATCCGCGGGCAGAAAGACCTGCGCGTCGTTCACGTTTTTCGGCGGCGTCGCTTCGGCGCGGGAGATCAACGGCTACGAGCAGCCCGTCGGCGCAGCGAAGCTTAAAAACGGGCGCGTCTCGTTCGGGCTTTCGCCGTTCGAGCCGAAGACCTTTGCGGTGCGTCTGAATCCGCCGGAGGGCGCGGCGGAGAAAAACGAATATCGGCAGATCCCGATCGACGGGAACTTCGTCTTTACCTCCCGCAACGACCGCCGCGGAGAATGGGGCGTCGGGGAGAACCGTGTGACGGTCCCGCGCGAGATCATAGAGAAGGAGTTTAAAACGGCGGATATCCCGTTCTCATATTGTGAAAAGAACGGGGAGCTTTGCTGTTTCGTTCCCGCAGGGGAGAAGCTCAGGCTGCCCGAGGGCGCGAATATGCTTTATCTGATCGCCGCGCGAAGCGACGGGGACGGGGAATACGCCGTTCTCGCAGACGGAGAACGCATCCCGTTCGGCGTACAGGGCTTCGACGGCGATATCGGCGGCTGGGACCAGTACGGTTCCGGGCATTTCGGCTTTATCCGCGAGGACCGCGTCGCGTTCTGCGCCTCGCATACGCATGACGCGAGCGGCGACAGGGTCTACGGCAGGTTCAGTCTGTTCCTGTATGCTCTCGCGCTGCCCGAGGGCGCGCGTGAGATCGTTCTGCCCGAGGATAAACATATGATGATCGCCGCGCTCACCGCGGGGATCGGCGTCGGCAAAACGCGCCTTGCGACCGATATCGCGCTGCATAAAAAACAAAAAACGCCCCGCGTCCTCGATACGAACGGCAATATCGGCGGCGGAACGTATTTTTCCGGGCAGCCGGTTTATATCGTTTACGGCGGCGCGGGGAACGTCGTATGGACTCGCTCCGACGGAGCGCGGTTTAACGGCATATCCGCAGCGTTCGATATGCCCGATGAAGACGTAGCGCTGACTGCGGAATGTGCGCCGTATGCAAAACAGCTTCCGGTCCCGTGCGCTGTCATCGCGGATATCGCAGCCGAGGGCTGCGGCAGCGAACGTCTGCTGGACGGCAGAGACGATACCTTCTGGCGCTCGGCGACCGACGGTGAGGCGACGGTGCTGCTGGACCTCGGCGCGGTGCGGCGGTTCAGCCATATCGTGCTGTATCACGCGGGATCCTGCGGACAGGATCAGACGCTGAATACCTTTTCGTATACCGTCGAAATCCTGCGCGGCGGCGAATGGGTTCCTCTCCTGCGGGAGGACGGAAATATCCTGCCCGTCACGCAGCACGATTTTAACGAGGTCGCCTCACGCTTTGTGCGTATCGTCATAAAATCGCCGACGAGGAACGGGAACGACGCGCGCGCGTCGCTCGTCCGCGTTCTGCTGTTCGCCGACAGAGACTGCGGCGACGAGACCGGGCAGGAGCGCGTAACGGCGTACGATCTTACCGAGTCGCTGAACAAAGAGGAAGTCCTGTTTGACGGCGTCTGCCGCGCGGGGGAGCCGGTCGTGTTCCCGCACACGGCGATCATCGCGGGCTGGCGCGCCGAAGGGACGAAGCGCGCGCGCCTGACGCTCGAAAACGCCGATCGGGAAACCGTATTAACCGACGAGGGCTTCGACGCGGTGACGCCCGATACGGTCGCGCGCATCCTGCCGCAGACCGAAGCGGACAGGGTCATAGCCGACGGATTCTCCGGCGAAGTCCGGCTGAAAATTTACGGGCGCTCGTTCTCGCTCTCTCCGATCAAAAAATACAAGGCGACCGAGTGCGGCGGCACGAGAAACAACGGCGCACTGCGCCACAGCAACGGCGGGATGACGCTGCGCGCGGGCGAGGGAGAGGGACACGACCTTTACGGTTTCGCCGCCGACGTGCCCACAGGGTATATCACGCTCGCGATGAAGGTGCGCATTTCGGAGCATGAGCTCGCTTCGCTCCCGGATCACGCGCCGCTGTTCTGCTTCGACCCGGTGTTCCCGAACGGCGAACAGCGCGGAGAAGATATCACGGTCGGCGATTATAAAGCCGCCGTATCCGACGCCGACGGTTACCGGCTGATCTCCGCCGCGTTCTTAAACGCTCGCGCGGGCGGCTGCGAGGGCAGGATCGTCAATTACCGCAGTGTCGAAACGGACGTGCTCGATTTTGTATTCTATTCAGGCAAAGCATAACAGGGGAGGCAACGATCATGCGTTTTGAGAGTTTTCTTGCCGAGGCGGCGTCGGTCCGCCCGAATAAGAACCAACTGCGCCTTTTGCGCGAAACGCCGTTTTACGTTTTCGTGCATTTTTCGCCGAATACGTTTACGGATCTTGAAT
>JAFRTA010000388.1 GCA_017427315.1 Clostridia bacterium | reverse complement strand
CGCCGGTCGCCCCTCGACCGTTTACAGTCAACCGGGCAACGATCTCACGATTTCACGAAATACTGTTTGCCGCGCAACACGCAAAACGCAAAACGCAAAACGCAACACACATCACGCATCACGTCTTCGCGACCCGCCCCAGCAGCTTCCGATACGCTTCGAGGCTGACGAGAACGCAGGTGAAGGCGACCGTTCCGCCCACGGTCACGTCGCTGAGGTAATGCGCGCCCATGACAAGACGCGTGGCGGCGACGGCGACGGTATAGACGAAGGGCGCAGCGAAGCAGAGGAAGGAATACTGCCGCCCTTTTTCGCTCACGAAGGGCAGGAACATCAGAAAATAACTCATCCCCGCGCTGCCGGTATGCCCGCTCGGAAAGGAGTGCGCGCCGGTGTTGCCGTTGATCACGTACCAAGCGGTAAACGCGTCGTATCCGTCCGCAAGGTCCCGGAAGCGCACGCGTCCCCATACGGCTTTCATCAGATTGATGATCCCGGAGCTCACCGCGCAGCCGCAAAGGCCGATCAGCGCGATCAGGACCAGAGGTTTTTCCAGACGCTCCGGTACGTGAATAAAATACAGCGCCATCAGGAACAGCGCCGCGACTCCAAGGCCGTAAAGCACCCCGTAGCCGAACCGGAGATCGGAGGCGGCAAACAGCCTTCGGGCGGCGTAATCCCCCAGATATACGCCTGCCCCGAGGGTGAAGACGGCGAACAGCCCCTTCAGCCACCGGTTCTTCATGCACTTCGCGAGCACGCCGCAGGCGGAAAGCACCAGCAGATACAGCGGCGCTTCGCCCGTATCGGCAAACCAGTTGGCGACGAAATCGCCGGGGGCGTTGACGGCGATTTCGATATTCAAATCGTATCCCGCCGCGACAGCCATCGCCGCGGCCGCAAGCACGTAAAACAGGACGATCCCGATCCGGTAGTTTTTCAGTGAAAACGGTTTCATTCTTCTGTCTTCCTTTCGGGCACGCAAACCGCGGCGGTCGTCGCGGTGCGCCGGGTCATTCCCCCAACCGTTTGCGCAGCGTTTCGCCGAGGATGTTGTTTTTCGCCTCCTCGGGGATGTTCAGCTCCCGGATGCGCTTCATTGCGCGTTTGACGTAAGCGATATCGTTGAACGGGAAGTCAAGACCGAAGATCGTCCGCTCCGTGCCGGTCTGATGGATCAGCGTTTCGATCTCGAGATCCGTCAGCGACCACGGACCGCAAAGACCGTTCTCCGCCAGTTCCACGCTCGTCAGCCCTGCGTAGCAGTGCGCGTTGCGGGAGTTGTTGCACATCACGAGAAGCGCCTCGCGGAAAAAGCTGTAGCCGCCGACGTGCTCCATGCTGAAATACAGCTCCGGGAAGTTGTAAGTGATCTCGTCGAACAGCAGCATGCGGTAATCCCTGATGCGGTGCCAGTGCAGCCCCGTATGGAAGGAAAGGAACAGCCCCAGCTCCTGCGCGTTTTCGTAGATATCGAACGCCTTCGGGCTGTCGATCGCGAATTCCTGCGCCGCCGGATGCAGCTTGATGCCCTTCAGCCCGAGATCGGCGATCCGGCGGACCTGGTCGGCGATCGGCTCCGCGCCCTCCGAGACGTCCACCGTGCCGAAGCCGACGAACCGGTCGTTGTTTTTGATCGTCCGGGCGAGCCACACGTTCTGGTTGATATCGCAGAACTGCGCGCTCTCGGCGAAGCGCAGCGGGAACGGCGCGAACGCGACCGCGCGGTCGATCTCGCAGGCGTCGAGCATTTCCGTCAGGCGCTCAAGGCAGCCGTCCTCCCGCAGCTCTTTCGGGTAAAGGTGCGCGTGATTGGCAAAAATCATGGTGATCCCTCTCTCGTTATTGATGTCGTGTCATTCCGCTTCGCGCAGCCAGCGGACGGGGCCGGTCAGCCCGGACGCCGGGATCGCGAGATAGCATGAGAACCAGTCCCGCACGGCGTTGGCGAGCGTGTTGGAGACCTCGATCGTAAGCTCGTTTTTTCCGCGCTTCAGCGCGGCGGAAAGATCGTACCGATACGGTTTGCAGACCCGCACGCCGAGGTCGGTCCCGTTCAGCCGCAGACGCGCCGTCTGCCCGACTTCGCCGAGGTCGATCCCGCACACGCCGTCCGGCGCGTCGAACGTACACGTATAGCGGATCCTTCCGGAAAACGCCGGATCCGCGCGGACGTCCGTGATATTCGGCAGCCGCCGCGCGTCGGCGTTTTCCGCGTAAACCGTGAAGCGCGTCATATCGGTATACGGAGCCGTTTCGATCTTGAAGTTCAGAAGCGCGTCTCCCGCGTCCGCAAGCGTCTTCTGCGC
Organism: Clostridia bacterium; assembly: GCA_017427315.1. Taxonomy (GTDB): domain Bacteria; phylum Bacillota; class Clostridia; order Oscillospirales; family Acutalibacteraceae; genus RGIG2774. Next base: position 3,961 of record JAFRTA010000388.1, on the reverse strand, counting down.
CGGGACGGCGAGACGGTCGGCGCGGTCCCGGTCGAACACTGCCAGCACGGACTGATACGGCGCGAGCGACAGAGATATTTCCCCCTCCTTTGCAGGCGCGGAATATACGGAATCGTTCAGAAGATCCAGCAGGATACAGCCGTCCGCGTCCTGCACGGCGGGCAGCGCGACGACGGTCTCCGCCGGATCGCAGACGGACTCGTTGACGAACATATAGATATCCGCCTGTTCGGAAACAAAATGCGCGCACCGCAGCAGGGGATGATCGCCTGCGACGAGGATATCCCGCGTTATCGCGCCGTCCGCCGCCGCAAGCAGCGTTTCAGCGGTCTCGTCCTTTTTCATATAAATCACGGGAACGCCCGCTTGTCCGAACCGTCCGAGCGCGTCGGACAGCCGTTCCGGCAGCGTTTCCGCCCACGGCACGATCAGGCAGCCGTACCGGCGCTCGCCCACCCGAAGAGCGCCGTTTTCCGCCTCGGCGGGGAACACGCGCGCGCCGCTTTCCGGCAGAAAGCAGTCCGCCGGCAGGATATCGTAATCGATATGCGCATCGTAAAGGATCTTCGCCGGCACCTGCGTGAGCATCGCGCCGCCGTCGGCGTTGCTCCATTCCGCGTCCGCATGGTAAAGGATCGCGGCGCTTGCGACGTGCCGGGCGTGATATAAAAGGTGAGAGACCTTGCTGCCGTAGGTCATCAGCTTCGAGAACGCCTCGAACTGCGGGTCCCGACCCTCCGCGCCGAAGTGCGGCGGACAGTCTGGATCGGGGAATTTCGGGGAAAAAGCGTGGGGCACAAAGTGGTTGACGCCGCGCACAAGCAGATGGTCCAGCAGCCATTTCATCGTCGGCGCGCCTTCGGCCCATCCGTAGGCGCCGAAGACCTCGCACATGGCGCGGTTCTGCATATCCCGACCGATGTGCGCGAGGGAGGAACAGAGCTTTGCAAGCACGTAATCGAAAAACGCGGGATCGGCGTTGTTGCCGAAGGCGGTCGCCGTATGGATATAATGCGCCATGCCCGGAACGAGCTGATGCAGCACGATATCCATGCCGCTCATATGCTGCCCGTCCAGCGCGCGGAAATAGTGCCCGGCGCTGCAGCCGAGCCGCGCGTGGGCGTTCATATCCTCGATGATGTGCCCGATATACATTACGCCGTGATCCCGGCACCAGTCGCCGAGCTGACGGGTGAAGCAGTCGCGGTAGAGCCGCGTGACCGCGTCCATATAGGCGTGACGGAGCTCCCCGGTCGCTTCACCGAGGTCGAACCAGAGCGCGGGCAGCAGCGGCGCGGGGTCGAAGCCCAGCGTTTCGCGCATCATGCCGGTCACGCGTTCGTTCCACGGGAGCGCAAGGCCCGGCATCCCGACGCGGCGGTCGTACATGCCCCTGTCGGTCGCGTGTTCCCCTTCCCAGGTGTTCGCAAGGCAGGGCTCGTCCGAGAAAAAGCCCGCGAAGGTCTTGCCGAAATACCGCGCGTAACGCCGGTAGTGCGCCTCGTAAACGGTATCGATCAGCACGCGGACGGAGTCCTCCCGCAGCATATCGACGTAGTCGGGATGCCGGCTGCCGCCCCGCGTTTTGTAAAGAAAGAACACGCGGTGGCACCCCGCCGGGACGGAGAACTGCAGGAATCTGCCGCACATCCCGTCTGTCAGGCGGATCGGCTCCGCAAGGCAGGCCTCGCCCCCTTCCGCGCGGGGATAGGCGTAGACGTCCAAAAGCTCGTGCTCGTCGTCGGGCGCCTCCGGCAGAAGAAGCGCGTCGGTCAGAGGCCCCATCACGTCCACGTGCCGTTCGGTCAGCTGCCATTTGCGCAAGTTGGGGTGATCTTTCATCCGTCCCGCGGCGTGCCCGGTGGGGAAATGATCGTCGTCCAGCAGCCACACCTGCATGCCGCGCTTTTCGGCTTCCGAGAGAATGCGGTCCATATCCCGCCACCAGGTCTCCCCGCAGAAATCGGGGTGCGGGCGGGACTCCACGCACAGCGCGCGGCAGCCGCTGCGCCGGATCCGCCCGATCTGCTCGGGGATCTTTTCATAGTGGTCGCCGTGCTGCCAGTAAAACGGCAGCATATAATTATCTTCCCTGCCGTGCAGGATATCGTTCAGCCATCGGTTCATAAATATCACCCGAGGATCGTTTTGTTCGAGCTGATAAACGTCATGCGCTCTTCAAAGCTCGCTCCGCCGTGTCCGATACCGATGAACGGGCGGACGCTGTTATTCGGGCTTTTCGCCGTCTTTCCCGCGCCACGTCATCCCGACCATGGTCACGTCGTCAAACTGCGGCGCTTCGCCCGTGAATTCCCTGACGGCGGAGCCGACTTCCCCTATGAATATCGCCGGCTTTTTGTCCGTGCGGCGGTTCAGCGCTTCCAGCATCCTGTCCGTCCCGAACATTTCACCATTGATGTCCGTCGCCTCCGGAACGCCGTCCGTATAAACGAATATACTGCCGCCGCGCTCGATCTGCAGCTCATAATCGCGGTAGCGCGCGCCTTCCATGCCGGCAAGCACAAAACCGTGTTTGTCTTTGAAAAGCTCAAATTTTCCGTCGGGACCGCATACGGCGGGGAATTCATGGCCGGCGCTCGCAGCCGTCATTTTGCCGGTTGAAAGCTCGAGTATTCCCAGCCAGCAGGTGACGAACATATCCGCATCGTTGCCCTCGCAGAGCTGGTCGTTCACGTCGGCGAGGATCTGCGCCGGGGTGCCGCCCTGCATGGCGCGGTTTTTGATCAGCGTTTTTGAGATCACCATGAACAGCGCCGCAGGAACACCCTTGCCGGACACGTCCGCGATCACCAGCGCCAGGTGGTCTTCATCCGGAAGGAAGAAGTCGTAAAAGTCGCCGCCCACCTCTTTCGCGGGCGTCATTGACGCGAACAGGTCGATCTCTTTTTTCTGCGGGAACGGCGGGAATATCCGCGGGAGCATATCCGCCTGGATCTGCGTCGCCACATTCAGCTCGGCGCCGATCCGTTCCTTTTCTGCGGTGACGGTCTTCAGGTTCTCCGTGTAGCGCTTCAGATCGTCCTGCATCTTGTTGAAGCCTCGCGCGAGGTCGCCGATCTCGTCGCGGGAATCGATATCCGATCTGGTGTCGAAATCGCCTTCGCCGGTGTTTTTTACCGTGTCCGTCAGACGGATGATCGGCTTTGATATGGTGCGTGAAACGAAATACACGATCGCGGCGACAACGAGAACGACCGTGAAGGCGCCGAGGATCGAATTGATGATCAGTTTTTTGAATTCGGCGGTCATTTCCGTGCGTGCTTCGGCGAATAACTGATCGGATTGCGCCGTGACGGTTCCGATGGGCTCCGTTACTTCATCCGCGTTGATCGCGGTGCAGAGCAGCCACTTCGTGGAGCGGATCTCCCGGGCGGTCATGTAGATCTCTTTGCCGTCAAGCACGGCAAGAAACGCCTCTCCGTCGCCGAAGGCGCAGTCGTCGATCTTTTTCAGCACGCTTTCCGGGTCGGCGAAATGGTCCGCAAAAGCGTTGTATATCATACCGTTATGCGCCATGACGTCCTCCATGAAGGCGCTGTACGCCACCAGATCTCTCGTCTTGCCGAGAATGAAGGTCGTTCCCGTTTCCCCGAGCCCGCTGCCGATCACGTTGGACATCATCTGCTCGAAATTCACGTCGGCAGCCACCACGGCGACGATATTGCCTTCGGCGTCCCTTACAGCCTTGGAAGCCGTGATGCACGGCCTTCCGTAGGAATCGATCTCCGTCTCCTTCCACATGATCTCATCGGGAGAGGCAGTTGAGGTGAGGAACCAGTGCCGCTGCGTCACGACGTAGTTTTCAAGAAAAACGTTGTTGTCCGTGTACTGATAGAAGATCCCGCTTGCGGTGCCGACGTAGAGATTATCGAGGAACCGTTCGTTGTAACTCATGATCGGCGCGAAGATCTCCTCCATATTCGAGATGAGCTTCAGCTCT
>JAFRTA010000387.1 GCA_017427315.1 Clostridia bacterium | reverse complement strand
GAAGAATAACAAATACAACAGGAATTGTTACATTGCAAAGGCTCGCCCGGAATCCGGGCGAGCCTGCTTTTTTCTTATCTCTCAGTCCCAAGCGCAAAATTCCGACCTTCGGATTCCAATGCTTTTTCATCCAAAGCTACAGGGTTACCGGAAACAGGCTCAGCTCGCCGTAGCCCAGCTCCCTGCTGCACAGCTTCCCGTAAGGCAGGGTCATCCTTACGACGACCCCGCAGCCATAGAAACAGCGCGGCATATGGGATAAAGCTCACAATACAGGCAAGAACAAATAACATACACGACTCCTTCTTACAGCATCCGGGAAATCCCGATCCGTTGAATCTTTTTTACATCCTCCCGAACAGGTGCGCGAAAAAATAGAAAATCGCATGGATGAAGCCGATCAATCTTTGGATGAAGCTGCCGGAATGATCTTTGCCGCAGTATTTACAAGGTCCCTTTTCTGTATCGGGGGAATCCGTCGGATCGGGCGTGAGCTTATCGATCGTTACGTGCAGGCGGGACAGCTCGTCGCCGCAGTTCGCGCAGTATACGACCTCGTCGTAACCGCCCTCCTGCTCGTAAGTCGCCTCGATCCTGTTCTCGATCACCGTTTCGCCCTCGACGTGCGCAAGTTTCGGCGTATGGATCGTTTTGCGTGAGATCTCGTATTTGCATACGGTACAATAAACGACCTCGTCGTAACTGCCCTCGTTGCGGCAGTCCGCATTGACCTCGTTCTCCCTGACCGCCTCTCCGGGCGTGTGGGCGAGCTGCGGAATGTCGATTTCCTTCGTATCCGAGAACGTCTCGCCGACAAACTGAGCCGTCGCGGTCCAGACGGTCTTTCCCGCGGCGGAATGCGTCGCGTCCGTCGTTTCGGCCGTGATCGCGGCGTCTGCGATCTGAACGTCGCCGCAGCCCGTGCAGGAGAATTTCGCCGTCGCGGAGCTGAAGTCCTCCGCCCAGGTCCATTCGGGCGTGCCGTAGGCGTGCTCGTGCGGATCGACCCAAACGGGGTAAAGCTTGATGTCTACTGTAAACGAATACGGGTCGCCGACGTTAAGCTGCCGACCGATATCCTTATAATTCACCTTCCAATAGCCGAAGACCTTGCCCTCGGGCGCTTCGAACGGACATTCGGGCGCAGTGAAGGAGGAAGGATCAACCGTGATCGCGATGCTCTCGTCGTCCGTCTTGCCGAACATGGTAACCGTCGCCTTTATGAGGACCTTCAGTTCTATCGGCTCTTCAATACTTCCGAGGGGGAGGTGATCGCCGTCATTGGCCACGAAATAGTATACGGTGTGCCAACCGGCGCGGCCGACCTCTATCGCTTTTCCGAAGGGCTGATACGGAGGAAGCTCGGTCAAGTAGAGATATTCGGTAAAGCTCTCCGGAGCTTTACTGTCGACCGCATAGCGGATATATCCGCCTTCCACACCTTCAAAGGTCGCTATGGTGGACTGGCCGCCGTCGTAAACGAGATCTTTACCTGCGACGACGTCGACGCTCGCCTGTTTTTTCTCAATCGTGAAGGAGGTTTCGATCGTTACGCTCCCCTCCGCGCCGGTGATGACGGCGAAGGCTGTATATTCGCCGGTCTTCGAGGGGTACAGCTCCGTAAAATCTTCTCCGTCCTTCTTATACTTAACGGAAGAGACGTTCAGTCCCTCAAATTTCCATTCGGGCTTTGTTAAGACAGCCTGATGGCCTTTTCCGTCATACACCGCGTCTTCGGCGGCAATGCTGAAGGTCAGCGTGGCTGAGTCGCCGATCGGGCACCCTTCAGCGTCGCAATACGCGTAAGCGGTATCATCCCTGCCGTAAGCAGGCTCCACAATAAAATGATGGCTATGTACGCCCGCATATGCCTCACCGTCGTCGTTTTTGCCGACAAAGATCCTGTCGTCGCTTATATTGTCGACGGAGAAGAATTTTGAAGGAGGAACGCCGTCGTTGTGATCGTTATACCCGGAGGTGAAAACGATCGGCGAGCTGTACGGGTCGTTCTCGGGGTTGACGCCGATATCCGCGCCGTGCAAAGCGCCCGTAACGTTTATTCGGGCATTGTTTTGAAGATAAACGTTGTAGGTCCCGTTGTCCTTTATTTGCGGGCCGCCGGATACGTTGAAGCTTCAGTCCCGAACGACTGAAACGCCGAACGTGGCGTTATCACGGATCTCTGCGCCGCCCGAAATGTTGATGCTGCCGCCCGCGCTCGTTTTTATACCGAAGCCGTTGTTTTTTATGACGCCTCCGTTCATATTGAACGCGCCGTTTTTCACGTCGACGCCGACGCTTGAACCGACGACCATGCCGCCGTTCATGCCGAACACACCATTCACGTGGATACCGCCGCCGAAGGAGTCAAGACACGCGTCGTAACAATTGAGTGTGCCGCCGCTGCTGACGTTGAACTCGACGCCGGAGGAGGCAAGAAGCTTCCCTGCCCCGTCCCCGTAAAGATTCAGCGTGCCGCCGTTATTCACGAAGACGCCGGTGTCCGGATCGGTCCACCGCCGGTCAAAGCGAACCGTATGGCCGAAAAGACAGAGGTTGAGCTCCCCGGTGATCGTCCAGGGCCCTTTTGACCAGACGACGTCATTTGCAAGGTAGTAGCTGCCGCTTGTGGGAAGTGAATCTGTTTCGGTCCAGCGGGTAAAGCGTATTCCGTTATGCTCGTGCAGCTCGGAGATCGACGCGTTGACCACGCCCGGCTCCTGTTCGGAATGGATCCCTTCGTAATTCGGACTGTCAAAATACCATTCGATCGTATATTCGCCGGATTCCGACGCCTCGGGAAGACGGTACGTCCATTTCCCGCCGTTGACGCGGTAATGCATTTTTCCGCCGGCGGAAGCGCCGCCGACCTCAACCAGAGGTTGGAGCTCGTTCGTGAGCGGTAAGTTCTCAAGCCCTTTCACGGTAACGTCCGGCGCAGGCGCCTTTACGATGCGGATCGTTTTGCTCATCGTGACGGCGTCGCCCCTGCCGCTGACGGGTGAAACCGTGGACCTTGCGGTATACACCCCGGCTTCCGTGGGAGCGCCGCTGAGAAGCGCGCCGGTTTCGTCGTAATAAGAAACGCCGCTTACCGAAATAAGATCCTCCTCGGGGAAGGCGGTCGTCCACACATAAGCCTTCTGTTTACAGGCGACCGTGACGGCTGCCTTGCCGTTATACGCTCTTGCGTACTCCGCGCCGGATCGTCCGTCCGTCTGAAGCTCGACGGTTTTAAGCTCCGTTTCGTTGCAGAGCGCGTCTCCGCCGATGGTGGTGTTTACGCAGCGTACGGTAGCTTTTGCGGGATTGCCGTCGTCAAGCCTGATTTCCCAACGGTGGACGTGCGCCTCCGGGATAACGACGTCCCCTCCGGACGCTTCGTTCCAGACGGCGTGCATGGTCACGTCCGCACGCGGCGATACGACCGCGTCGGGCTGAAGGATCGTTTCTGCGTCGTCCGCGCGCCACCCGAGAAATTCCCTGCCCGCCGGAGGACTATACGTATGAGGCGGCAGCGTATAATCGCATCCCGCGCCGGCGATATCCTCCGGCATCGGCGCGCCGGCCGCTCCGTTTGCGTCAAAGCTGACCGTTACGGGCAAAGCGATCGCGATCTCGCCGTCGCAGACGCCGGCAATACGCAGATCCCTCTCGTCGCTGAAAAAGTTTTTAAGCTCTCCGTTGCCGGAAAGACCGTTTGTTACGGTAAGCGGCTTTGCAGCCGTCGGAACGCCGTTTGCGGTTATTCCTATGATCGCTTTCTCGGAAAGCTTCCCCGCAATGCTGACAGACGCGTCCGAACTGACAAGAACGTTCGCGCCGTCACGGGAACCCGCGCGGTGGTTGCCGTATATTCTCGGCGACCCTGAGATCTCGAATACGCCGGGTTTCTGAACGGTGACCGCCGCGGGGGCGACGTTGCCCGTGATCTCGCCGCCGGTGATCGTCGTTTTCGCGAAGCCCGTATAAATGATCCCCTGCGAGCTTCCGATGTTGCCGGTGACGACGCCGCCGGACATGGTAAAGCCGCAGTATTTCTCATAATCGTTGGTCGTGCTTACGTTGATCACGCTTCCCGTTGAAGCGCTGCCGCCGGTAAGCGTTCCGTCGAAAAGGGACAGGCGGGAATTCGTAAGATTGAAGAGCCTGCATTTTCCCCTTGCGTCGATCACGCCCGAATCGTCATGATCGTGGACAAAGAAATGTCTTGCGTAGATATCGAAAACAGCCGCATCCGCGAAATCATCGGATATTGTGATCGAATGACCGTTCAGACAGAGATGATACTCGCCGACGTTTGGGTTGAAGGACACGGGAAGCACGACATCATGCGTCAGATAGTAATTGCCGCTCTCCGGGAGCGAGGTCTGCTCTGCGGACTTATCGCCCCACGGCCGGAACACAACGCCGTCATGCTCATGAGCGCGGTTCGGCTTGATAAGCACGTCGTTCAGAACGTCCATGGTGAACGACGCGCTGCTGTCTGCGCCAAGCGGAAGACAATGTCTTTGACCTGTCTCATTTCCGTCCGCGTCGGTTTCGGTCCATACGACGCCTTGGATATCGTCGTTCGGAAGAATGCGCAGTGTGATCTCGTCGCCGTACGCGGCGGCAGAGGCGGTCTTTCCGTTGACCTCGACCTCTATCTCCGTATCAAAAGTATCGACGTCGGTCCTGACGCTGTAATAGTTTTTATTGAACGTGGTATACACGGAAACGTTGCCGGACTGGGGCATGGTGAAGCTGTGCGTCAGCGCAAGCCCCTCTGCGCCGGTCTCGTTTTTCTCGTATACGGTTTCGCCGTTGGCGCGCATCCTGATCCCGGAGAGCCTGCAGCCCGTATCCGGCGTCGCGGTAACGGTAACGACAGAACCGGGAACGGCGTATGCCTTATCGGCGGCGGCGCTGCCGTGATCGGAATCAACGAAGATGACGTCGTTATACATTTCGTATATTGCGGTGACGGTTATATCGCCGTTTACCGTGATCGTATCGCCGAAGCTGTATTCGACGCCGTCGCAGAGCCAGCCGGTCTGCGCGTATCCGTGGTCCTCACATTCGGTAAACAGCGCGTCCGGCAGCGTAAACTGCGCTCCCCTGCCTAATACGGCAGGCTCGGCGTATCCGCCGTAGCTGCCGGAACGGAAAGCGACCTGAACGCCCTGATACCCGCAAACGGCGCAAAGCTTATCCTCCCCGAAGGTATGGGGCTCAAGGTCGGCTTCTTCGGCCGTCAGCGCGCAGTGCGGGCAGTCCTCCACGCAGTGCCCGTCGGGCTCGCCCGCGTATGCTGCGCCGTCATGGGTGCAGGGTTCCGTTTTAACGTAATAGTTGTTCCATGCGGAATCGATCCTTGCGTTTTTTCCGACGACAGCCAGCGCGTCCTCGCTTGCGCCCGCCAGGACCATCATATCGTCAGAAAGCGTCAGCGTGCCGTTTGAGCCGTTCGTATCATGCCCGTGACCGAAGCCGTGCGCCTGATCTCCGCCGCCGATCGCAAGCACGGAGCTGTTTTCGATCGTTATGTCGCCGCCTTCGCCTTCATCGCCGCCGCCGATGCCCGCGCCGCGATAATTGCCGGACTTCGTCAGCTGATTGAGCAGCGTCAGAACTGCGCTGACGACCATGCCCGTAACGGCGCCGTTGACCTCATAGCCGGTTTTTCCCAGCTCCAGCTTGAAGGCCGTTCCCTTTGCGCTGACCGCGCCGTGTTCCGCATACCAATCGTAATCCACGTTGCCGCCGAATGCCTCCACGACGCTGTCCTTGATAACGACGGGGCAGCCGTCGCCGTCGTTTCCGCCGCCGATGCCAGCGCCTTTTTTTGTGGATGCGGCAAACACGTAGCTGTTCGTTATTTCCACGGTCTCGCCGCCGATAACGTGGTTATCGCTCCACGAGCCCTGAGAGCCGATCCCCGCGCCTTCGACGGAGGTCGCCACAACGTACGCGTCCGAAATACGGATCGTACCGCCGGAACATCCCATGGTCCTTCCGCCGCCGATGCCTGCGCCCAGACCGGTAGAAGATGCAAAAACCGCGCCGCCGCTGATAACGACCTCGCCGCCGTTTGTCTTTCCCGCCCAGCAGCCGATACCGGCGCCGTTTTCAGATTCCGTCGGAGTAAGCGTTGTAGTCGCGGTCACAACGCCGCCGCTGATATAAGTATTTCCCGGCTTCGGGATCGATACGACCGGTCTCCACGGAGCGGTATCCTTGGTACATTTCCCGCCGCCGATGCCGTCCGCCCAGGAACCTGCCTGCGCGTATACGGTGCCGCCGCTGATATAAACGTCGCTGCCTTCGCCGTCAGCGCCGCCGCCGATGCCCGCGCCGCAAACGCCGCCGTAGGCCTTGACGTCGCCGCCGGTGATATAAATCGGATTATCCTGCGACCCTTCGGAGCCGCCGCCGATCCCCGCGCCGTGCTCATCGGTTTGTTCATCCAGACCGCCGGCTTTCGCCACGACCGTTCCGCCGTTGATGCGAATGACGCCGTTGCCGCCATTCTGACCGCCGCCGATACCGGCTCCGCCGCCTCCGGTCGTGATCCCGCCGTCACCGCCGGTCGCGTTGACCGTGCCGCCGTTGATCGTGACCGCGCGCCGGTCGGTGCTGTTTTCGCCGCCGCCGATGCCCGCGGAGTCGTCTCCGCCCTGCGCGTTGACCGTGCCGCCGTTTATGATGACCGAAGCGCCGGTATGAGCGCTGTCCTCACCGCCGCCGATGCCCGCACCGCCGCCGTCGGAAAGCCTGTTTTCGACGAGGTTGCCGCCGGTCGCTTTGACCGTACCGCCGTTGATCGTGATAACGGATCCGCCGCTTTTGGTATTATCCTCGCCGTCGCCGATCCCCGCGCCGCCGCCGTCGCCCGTTGCGGTAACGACGCCGCCGTTGATCGTGACCGACTGAAAGCCGCTGTTCTCACCGTAACCGCCGCCGATGCCCGCGCCGTCTTCGCCCAACGCTTCAACGTAGCCGCTGTTGACGACGACGTTTCCGCCGACGGCGCCCTCTTTGCCGCCGATTCCCGCGGCGTTGTCGGTCGCCTTGCAGATCAGCTTGCCCGTATTGTGTCCGTAAATAGTCAGGGTGCTTCCGGCGGTAACGTAGATACCGCCCTCCACCCATACCGAATAGCCGTCTCTCAGCAGAAGGTTGACCTTGCCGGTGACGGTAATCGAGTGCTCGATCGCGGGAGTGCCGGCATAGCCCTTGGGAGAAACGTAGCCCGTGACGAACCATTTTCCGTACTCGTTGCCCGAGAGCGCCGTCATATCCTCTGTGAGCACTTCGCAATAATCCGCGAACTGAAACCGCTCTTCGCCGCCGGCGGAGTAGTAATAATACAAGTCGCTTCCGGCCGCAAGCGCGGATAAGCCCGAGCCGCCGAAAACAGAAAATACCATTATCAGCGACAGCAGTATGCTGATTGACTTTTTAAAGGTGGTTTTCATATGTTGATCTCCTGTCAGCAATTTATATTAAATTATATAGTAAAAATCTTATTTATTCAATAGGCGACTCAAACTTTTTTTGAATGCGATCATGAAAGAACTGAATAAAAAAGGAAAGGGGCTGTTGCAGATACGAAAAATCTGCAGCAGCCATCTTTCATTTTTTTAATTTTTTCAAGAGAAAACACGGTTTTGCAAAAATGTTCATAACCTGTTGAATGCAAAGCACGGCGTCTGGGATTCCGGCGCCTTTT
>JAFRTA010000386.1 GCA_017427315.1 Clostridia bacterium | reverse complement strand
TGGAGACCGTCACGGACAATGAGATCGAAGTGGAAACGGTCAGCGATCGGACCTGCGTCGCTGCGCAGATCGAGACCTATACCGCGAGCGTTGAATTTGAGGGCGTGACCTACACCGAGAAGGTCGAAAACTTCACTGTCGCAGAGCCCACCCGGATCCATACGCCCGTGAAGACCGAAGCGAAAGCCGCGACCTGCACCGAGAAGGGAAATATCGAGTATTACACCTGCTCGGTCTGCGGAATGATCTTCACCGAGGAAGCTTGCGAGAATCTGATCACTGCGGCGGAAACGGTTCTTGACTTCGATTACACGAACCACAGCACAGACGAGACCGTGTTGAAGAACGATAAAGCCGCGACCTGCAACGAGGACGGCTACACCGGCGATATCTACTGCAAGGCCTGCGATCATCTGATCGAGGAAGGAACGGTCATCCCCAGCGCCGGAGCGGAGCACGTGTTCGGCGAATGGTACGTGAAGACTGCCGCAAAGTGCCTTGAAGACGGCGAGGAAGCGCGCGTCTGCGAAAACTGCGGAGCAGAAGAAACAAGACCTCTCCCGGCGACGGGACACTCCTTCGGCGAATGGTTTGACGACGAAGAGGACGCGCCCTCCTGCACGAAGGACGGCGTTCAGCACAGGATCTGCGCCGTCTGCGGCGAGACCGAGACGCGCGAGGTCACCGCGAGCGAGAAGGGGCATTCGGTCCGTCTGCCGAACGACGAGGGCGAGGGCTACTGCGCCTCCTGCGGCAAATACCGCTGCCTGTTCTGCGAGAAGGACGAGCATATGCACGAGGTCAGCGACAGCTCGGCCATGACCTTCTTCATCCACGTGGTGCATTACTTCTACCACCTGTTCAGCAATTTCCGCTACACCCTGTCTCACAGATAACGAACGCATACCGCAAAACGAAGCCCCGCCGGACGGCGGGGCTTCGTTTGCGATAAATCAGAATTTATAAAATATCTCTTGTATTCCCCCAAAAAACAGTATATAATTACATATATAAGTCAGTATTCCGTCCGCGAAAGGAGCTTTTTATGGGAAATTCTGCGATAGGAAAAAAATACGTGCCCGCCTCTGAGTCGCGCGTCTACGCGATCGCGGCGCTCGGACAGGGGCTCGTTTACAGCTGTATGTCGTCATACGTTACGGACTTCTACATGAACGTTCTGGCGCTTGACGCCATGTTCGTGATCATGCTGATGCTGCTCGCGCGCGTGTGGGACGCGATCAATGACCCGCTGATGGGGATCATCGTCGACCGGCACAAGACGCGCCGGGGCAGGCTGCGCCCCTATCCCGTGGCGACCTGCATCCCGATCGCGATCCTGACGGTCCTGATGTTCACGAAGCATCTCTTCGGGCATGATTTCTCCGCGGGCGGCGTCGGTAATTACGTTTTCGTCGCCGTGATCTACGTGATCTGGGGCATGGTTTACACCTCGTCGGACGTTCCCTTCTGGAGCATGCCGAACCTGATGACCCCGAACCACAAGGAACGCGCGAAGATCGCGTCCTACGGCCGTACCGTCGGCGGCGTCGGTTCCGCCGTGACCGTGGCGCTGCCGTATATCCTCGGTTTTATCCCGGCGCTTGTTTCGAGACAGGATTTCAACGATATCAAATACCCGATCATGGCGATCTCCATGGCGGCGCTCGGCATGCCGCTGTTCGCGCTGTCCTCCTTCAAGGTCAAAGAGCGCATCGACGTGCCGAACGCGACGAAACGGAATCCCGACGAGCCCTCCGCGCTGAACCGGATCTTCCACTGCAAGCCGCTCCTGCTGGTCGTTCTTGCGGGCATCCTGTCCTTCGGCAGATATATGCTGCAGGCGGCGGCGCCCCACGTCGCGCGGTACGCGGGCTTCTACATCGGTATCGATCCCGCCACGGCGACGCTGCAGCAGCTCAACTCCAACATTTCCAAGGTCGGCATGATCATCCAGATCGCCACCGCGATCGGCATGTTCGGCTCCATGCTCGTTCTTCCGAAGCTTTATGAAAAATTCGAGTACCGCACGCTCATGATCGGCTCCTGCCTCGGCGGCGCGGTCGCGGGCGTTCTGGCGCTGCTCGTCGGCTGGTTCACGAAGAACCTGTTCCTGTGCATCCCGATGTTCTTCATCATGAGCATCCCGCTCGGCGTGATCAACGTCGTATCCGGCATCATGGTCTTCGACTGCCTTGACTATATGGAATACAAGACCGGCTACCGGGACAACGCCCTCGGCTCCGCCTGCCAGTCCTTTGTCAACAAGCTGGGCAACGCTTTCGCGACCGTTTCGATCATTGCGATGTATATCGTCGCGCACATCGACGTCAAGATGCTGAACGCCGGGCCGGAAAAGGCGCTGGAGCTGGCGAAAAATCTCGGCCCCACGCAGAATTTCGCCATGTATTCTCTTGTGACGCTCGTTCCGGCGGTGAGCCTGCTGCTGACCGCGGTCCCGCTGTTCTTCTATAACTACATCGGCGATAAGAAGAAAAACGTCATCGCCGAGCTTGCCGAAATGCGCAGAGCGCGCGGGATAAAAGTCGAAGAAGACTGATCCCCGGCAAGCGGGGTCTGAATGCTTCGCGTTGGATATGCGATTGCGGTCGATTGTATTTAACATAAGACGGAGGTTCCTGTTATGAAACGTTCATTTAAAATGATTTCGCTC
>JAFRTA010000385.1 GCA_017427315.1 Clostridia bacterium | reverse complement strand
GCGTGCGGATTGCGCAGTAGATTTTTTCGTCAGATTGTACAGAGGCTCCGCAGGCAACCTGACGGTTGTCAAGGAGAATCTGTGCAAGATGACGGAACAAAGATCAAGCAAGACGCGCATTCGTATTTGTGCGGTGTTGCCCTAAGAAAAGGAGAGATTTCCATGAAAAAACTGCTTTGTGTTCTTTTGTCCTGTCTGATGTTGGCGTCCGTCTTCGCGCCGGCCGCTCTCGCGGCGGACGACGCGTTCGTGCCGGTGCTGCGCTTTATCGCTTCGAGCGACAGCCATATCCGCTCGGACAGCGATATGACGAGCGAGCGGATCGGAAAAATGCTTTCGGAGGTTTACGCCGTGGCTGACGCCGACGGCGCTTACGGCGCGCTTGACGCGCTGCTGATGGCGGGCGATCTGACCAACGACGGCACGAAAGAGGAATTCGTTAAATATTGGGCGGCCGTCTCCGGCGCGCTGCGCGAGGGGACCGAGTATCTCGGCGTCGTCGCGAAGAACCACGACGGTTACGTGATGCCCCGCAGGGAACTGCGGCGGAATTTTGCCGAACTCACAGGGCTCGACGCGGATTTTCACAAGGTGATCAACGGTTTTCACTTTATCGGTCTTTCCGCTTCCGATACCGACGGCATCCATTATACCAGGAAGCAGCTGAACTGGCTGCGCGAACAGCTTGACGCCGCCGTCGCGGAAGATCCGGCGAAGCCCGTCTTTTTCATGCACCACGAGCACAACCGGAACACGGTTTACGGCAGCTCGAGCTACGACGGCTGGGGCGTGACGTTTTTCAATAAAATACTGGATCAATATCCGCAGGTCGTGGATTTTTCCGGCCATTCGCATTATCCGCTGAACGATCCCCGCTCGCTCTGGCAGGGCAAATACACCGCGATCGGCACCGGCGCGATCTATTACTCTGAATTTACGATCGACGACGTGCGGACCTATCACCCCGCCGACAGCGATCAAACGGCGACCTGCTGGATCGTGGAAGTCGACGCGGCGAACCGCCTGCGCCTGCGCGGGTGGGATATCGAGGCGGACCGGCAGCTCTGCGAATACGTTCTCGACAATCCCGCGGACCCGGCGAACCGTGAGTATACGCCCGAAAAGCAGGCGGCGCGCTCGAAGGCTCCCGTGTTCGCGTCCGGCGCGGCGCTGCAGATCGAGCCCGTAAAGGGTGGCTGCAGGGTTCTGATCCCCGCGGCGGAATCCGCCGACGGCATGCCGGTAGTGCTGTACCGCGTGAGCGCGGTCAATAAAAACGGCGTGGAGGTTGAAAAACAATGGGCGCTGCCGCATTACTACGTGGCGGACGGCCCGGAAGAGACCGAATGCACGCTTGACGGGCTTACGACGGGCGAGTATACGATCCGCGTCGTCGCCGAGACGGCGTACGGCGTACAGTCCGAACCGCTCACGGAAAAGACCGAGGTTGACGGCGAGAACGCGTTCGTCGGCTTCTTCCTGTATCTCGGCAGGCTGTTCCGTCAGCTCTTCGCCGCGATCAGGCTCATGTTCGCATAAGCCGAACGCATGGTATCAAAACAGGCTCCCGGGACGTTCGTCCCGGGAGCCTGTTTTTCCGTATGCCGATCCGTATTATTCGAGCTGATCGAGGATGAATTTCTTCACGTCGTCGAGGGTGCTCCGCTTCCACGCCTTTTCGCTCTCTTTTTCCGCGAGCGGGCAGACAATATAAAAATCGAGGACCTCGCCCGGCACGCGCCCGGTACGCAGAGGTTCGGCGAAATGCTCCCGCCACTGCTCCTCGGTTGCGTTTCTGAACCGATCGGGGTAAAGATACGTCATCTGCCGCTTCGTCGCCTGCACCAGCAGCTTCGCCGCGAGAGGCGCCAGAAGCTCGTACTCCTCGCCCTGCACGTCGCGGAAGATCAGCGGCAGCTCATCTTTTATGACGCGTTCCTCGCCGCGGACGATCCGCAGTCCCGCCGCGTCCCATGTAAGCGCGTCTTCGGTGAAATTCAGCTTCACTAAAATGCCGATATCGGTGTTGTGCTGCGAGCGCTGATAATCCGTATCGAAAATGAAATTGCCGAGGGAGTAGAAAATGACCTTATCGCCCACGGCCTCGTAATTCATCGGCACGTGGGGGTGGTGCGAGACGACCGCGTCCGCGCCCATTTCGAGATACGCGCGGTATCTGTCCCGTACATAGGGAGAGGGCAGAGCCGTGAATTCTTCGCCGCCGTGCGCCACCACGACGCACCAGCGGCAGGTCTTTTTGACCTCGTCGATCGTCTGTTGGATCGCGTCCATGTCCGCCCAACTGAAGCAGCCGGCCTTGTCCTCCGCGGCGGCGCGGCAGGCGCGGCGGTAGCCCACGCCGAACATGCCGATCCCGCCCGCCTCGTCGAGGATGACGGGACGTCTCGCCTCGGAAATATTCATGCCCGCGCCGATGGTCCGCACGCCGTTCTCCCGCGCGAAGGCGAGCGTACTCGCGACGCCGTCGGGACCCGCGTCCATGATATGGTTGTTGTTGATGTTCCAGATATCCGCGCGCATTTTTTTCAGCACTCCGATCGCGGCGGGGTCGATCGTGTGCAGGAGCTGCGCCGCGCCGGAATCCGTCGTGTTTTCGGGCAGAGCCGCAATGGGTCCCTCGACGTTCGCGATCACGTGGTCCGCGGAATGCAGAAAATCAAGGATCTCCCGCGAGAGAAGATCCTCATCGTTCCATTTGCCCGACATGTACCGGTCGAAGCCGATATCGCCGGTGAATACCAGAGACGCGGTCTTTTTCATATCAATCGTCCTTCGGGCGCATGCCCCGTTCGATATCCCGCTGCGCGGATTTGCGCGCGGCGTCCTCGCGCTTGTCGTAGAGCTTTTTCCCTTTGCAGAGACCGATCTCGAGCTTGGCTTTGCCTTTTGAAAAATAGACCGAAAGCGGGATCAGCGTGCAGCCCTGCGTTTTGACGAGACCGAACAGGCGCAGGATCTCCTTTTTGTGCATCAGAAGACGGCGCACGCGCATCGGGTCGCGGTTGAAGATGTTGCCGTGATCGTAAGGAGAGATGTGCATGCCGTTGACGAAGATCTCGCCCCCGTCGATACTGCACCAGGCGTCTTTGAGATTCAGCTTGCCCTGACGGATCGACTTGATCTCGGTGCCGAACAGCTCGATGCCCGCCTCGAACTTTTCGAGAACGAAATAATCGTGATATGCTTTTTTGTTGGTCGCCACGGTCCGCGGCGCGGTTTTTTGTTCGGGCATGGGGAGTCCTTTCATGAATTCCGAGTTTGTCGGGCTGACGCCCTCCGCGGATATCGGGGATCGGGGATCGGATATCGTGCCGAAACCACGGCTCAAATCAAAGAATTAACGCTGTGAATACAATAGAAACTGACAATAAAATTCACAAGCACGATCCACGAGATCCGATACCCGATATCCGAAATACTGATTTGTTGAGGTCGAAGACCTCAACAAATCAGTATTTGTTATGCACGTCCTCCGCGAAGCACAGCAGGTCTTTGAACTCGAGCACCGTTCCGTCGTCGAGGATCGCCTTGCCGCTCATCCTGCCGAAGACCTGATGCTGGTCGGTGATGATGAACTTCAGGTCGATCTTCGCCGCGCGGTCGAGGATCGGCTCGAAGACCGCCTCAAACCTGCCGTCGCTCGAGGTGAACTGCCACTGGGCGGTATAATCCTTCACCCCGAAATTCTCGGTGATGTTGAAGGTGATATCGTCGAATTTGTGCGCTTTGCCGTCGTAGAAAATGACGTTTTCGCTCGCTGCGCTCGTGTCGCCGAAGCCGTAGCCGAGGTTGAAGCCGAAGGGCTTGCCGTTCACGACGCCGTTGCCCGAGCCCCAGTACCAGGTGTTGTCGTAGGTCCAGACGCCGCGGCCCCAGTCCAGCAGACCGAACGCCGGGCCGCCCTCTCCTCCGTCCGAGAACTCGTGGAAGAAGGCGCCGCGACGGAAGGCGCCCCTGGCGCGCATGCCCACGATCTT
>JAFRTA010000384.1 GCA_017427315.1 Clostridia bacterium | reverse complement strand
GTATCATTATCGTTCTCTCATCCCTCATTCCTTCTCCCTCATCCCTTCGGGCGTCAGCCCGATAAATCAGAATTTATGAAAGGACCCCCATATGCCGAAACATCGAAACGTCGCGCTCTTTGTGCCGCATCTCGGCTGCGGGCACCGCTGTGTGTTCTGCGACCAGCGGGCGATTTCCGGGACTGCAGCCGCGCCGACGCCGGACGACGTCCGTTCCGCGGCGGAGCTCGCCCTATCGGGCGGCGAAACGGGAGGCGAGATCGCATTCTTCGGCGGCAGCTTCACCGCGATTGATCGGGATTATATGCTCTCTTTGCTCGAAGCGGCGGAACCTTTTGTGAAAGACGGTTCTTTTTCCGGCATCCGCTGTTCGACGCGGCCGGACGCGATCGACCGGGAGCGGCTGTCGATCCTGAAGGCGTACGGTGTGACGGCGATCGAGCTCGGCGCCCAGAGCGCGGACGACGGGATCCTCGAAAAGAACGGGCGCGGACATACCTTCGCCGATACCGAAACGGCGGCGGGGCTGATCCGCGAATACGGGATCGGCATGGACCTTCAGATGATGACGGGGCTTTACGGCGATACGGACGAGGGCGCGCTTGCGTCCGCCGAAAAATTTATCGCGCTCCGCCCCGATACGATGCGGATCTATCCGACGGTCGTGCTGAAAAACACGCGGCTTGCGCGGCTTTACGAGGCGGGCGAATACGTCCCGCAGAGCCTCGACGAGGCGGTCGGGCTGTGCGCGAAGCTGCTGACGCGGTTTTACGACGCGTCGATCCCCGTGATCCGTCTCGGTCTGCATTCGGGCGGCGGAGTAGAGGAAAACCGCGTTGCCGGGCCGTATCATCCGGCGTTCCGAGAGATCTGCGAGAGCAGGATCTATTACGACCTCGCCCTTGAGCGTCTTGCGGGGAAGCCGCGGGGAACGTATCTTCTGACGGTCGCGCCGACGGAAATCTCCAAGGCGGCGGGGCATAAAAAGGTGAATATCGCGTCTCTCGCCGAATACGGATGGAACTGCGCCGTCCGTGCGGACGAGCGGGCCGGGATCTATACGATCGGCGTTTCGCCGGTAAATATCGCGCAATCAACAGATGGATAAAATGTCAAAGGATTGGTTTTTTTGTATCTGAAAGCATTGGAAATGCAGGGCTTCAAGTCCTTTCCGGATAAGACCGTGCTGAAATTCGACAAGGGCATGACCGCCGTTGTCGGGCCGAACGGATCGGGAAAAAGCAATATCTCCGACGCGGTGATGTGGGTGCTCGGCGAGCAGTCCGCAAAGACGCTGCGCAGCTCGAAAATGGAGGACGTCATTTTCAGCGGCACCGAAAAGCGCCGCGCGATGGGCTACGCCGAGGTCACGCTGCGGCTGGATAACGCCGACCGCGGTCTGAACAACGACGCGGACGAGGTCGCCGTCACCAGACGGTATTACAGAAGCGGCGAGAGCGAGTATCAGATCAACGGCAAAGCCGCGCGTCTGAAGGATATCCACGAGCTGTTTATGGATACGGGACTGGGCAGAGACGGGTATTCCATGGTCGGTCAGGGCAGGATCGAAACGATCGTTTCCGCCCGCTCGCAGGACCGCCGCGAAATCTTTGAGGAGGCGGCGGGGATCTCTCATTACCGTTATCGCCGGACCGACGCGCTGCGCCGGCTTGATCAGGCGGAGGAGAATCTGGTGCGCCTGCGGGATATCGCCGGCGAGCTGGAAAGCCGCATCGAGCCGCTGCGCCGCCAGAGCGAAAAAGCGCAGAAGTATCTTGCTCTCGCAGAGGAGCGCAAAACCCTCGAGATCGGGCTGTGGCTCAATACGCTCGACCGCTCCGGCGAGCTTCTTCGCAGACAGGCGGAAAAAATCGACGTTACGCAGAGCCAATACGCGGCTGCGGAAAAGGATCTGGAGTCGATCATAGAGAAAACCGAAACGGATTCCGCCGAGGTCCGTTCCCTGACCGCGCAGATCGAGGACCGCCGAAGCGAGTCCGCCGCGCTCGAACAGAAAGCCCGCGACGCCGAGGCGGAATCGGAGCTGATCAGGAACGAGATCGAACATAATCTCGCCGTAATCGAACGCATCAAAGGGGATATCGAACAGGAGAGCGGCACCGACCGGAATATCGCCGAGCGGATCGCTGAAGCGGAGTCCGAGGCGGCTGCGCTTGCGGAGGAGATCAGGGACCTTGCCCGGCGCATGAACGAGATCGACGCCGGAACCGCGGCGGCGGAGGAAGAAGAGAAAACGCTGCTGCGCGCGCTTGCGGAGAAGAACGCGAAGCTCGCCGTGATCAATGAGGATATTGCGAAGCACCGCGTTTCCGAATCCTCTGCGCAGACTGCCGAGCGGGAGATCCGTACCCGCGCCGGAACGATCGAAAAAGAACTCGACGAGCGCCGTGCCGAAGCCGCGAAGGCGCGCGCCGACGCCGGGAAGCGGCAGGACGCGATCGACGCACAGCGTGAAAAACTGCGGCAGGCGGAAAACTCCCTGAACGGGTACGCGATGAAAAGCGAGCTCCGCGTCAAAAAAGCGGAGGAGGCGCGCAGAATCGTCGAAGATATCGGCGCGCAGCTTACCGGCGTCGTTTCAAAAAAGAATATACTGATCGAGACCGAGCGGAATATGGAAGGGTATCAGGGCAGCGTGCGCGCCGTGATGCGCGCTGCGTCCGCGGGAGCGCTGCGGGGGATCAAGGGTCCCGTCAGTACGCTGATCTCGGTCGACGCGGAATACGCCGCCGCGATCGAAACGGCGCTCGGCGCCGCGGTGCAGCATATCGTCACCGAGACCGACGACGACGCAAAGCGCGCGGTCTATCACTTGAAAAACAACAACGCGGGCAGAGCGACGTTTCTGCCGATATCCTCGATCAAGCCCAGATCGCTGAACGAGGAGGGGCTCGAGGACTGCGGCGGTTATATTGCCGTCGCTTCCGAGCTCGTGCGGTACGATGCAATATACGACGACGTCATACGGGGTCTTCTCGGCGGAACGGTCATTACCGAAACGCTCGACGACGCGGTGGCGATCGGCAGGAAGTATCGTCAGCGGTTCAAGATCGTCTCTCTCGACGGGCAGGTCGTTAATGCGGGCGGCTCGATCACCGGCGGTTCGGGGATCCGCAGCTCCGGTTTCATTACGCGCCGCGGCGAGATTGCCGCCCTTGAAGAAAAAGAGACCGCGCTGCGCGAGAAGCTTGACAAGGCGAAAGCCGCGGCTTCGGCGGCGACGGCGGAGGCGGATAAGGCCGCCGCCGAACAGGAAGGCGTGCGAACCGAAATCTTCGGGCTGCGCGAGAGCATCGCCGCAGAAGACGGCCTTCTGCGCGTCGCGCTTGCATCCGCGGAATCCGCAGAAAGCATCGTGAACGCGATGCAGACCGAGCTGGAGCTGTCCGCGGTGCGTCTGGAACAGATCAGCGGCAATACCGACGCGTTCGAGCAGTTGATCCGCAAGCTGACCGACGAAGCCGCGGTCCTGACGGCGGAGGCGGAGGAATTGCGCGGGAGCGCCGAAGCGGCGGCGGAAAAACGCAGAGACCTTGCGGCCGGAGCCGCTGCGCTCGCCGTCGAAAGCGCTGAAAAAACCGCCCGGCTGAACGCGAACACGATCTCCGCCGACGAACTGCGCCGCCGCAAGTCCGGGCATTCCGACCGGATCGATGCGCTCAAACGCGAGGCGGGGGAGCTGCGGGAACAGATCTCTTCCTATGAGGACGAAAGGTCCCGGAAAACGCAGCAGGCAGCGCAGCTCCGCGAGCAGCGGCAGGGTGTGGAAGACGCGGTCGCGGAAATGATCCGCAAGCGCGACGAGTTCGAGACGAGCGTCTCGCACCTGCGCGTCACGGAGCGTGAAAAGAGCGACGAGAAGGAGCGTTTGAGCGCGGAGCTCGTCCGTCTTGAGGAAAAACGCGACGCGCTGGAGCGGGAGCGGGACAATACCGAGAAAAAACTGTTTGAGGAATATAACCTTACCCGACGCGAGGCGGCGGCGCTCGAAATACATATCGAAAACATCACCGAGGCGACGAAAGAGCTGTCCTCGATCCGCGCGAAGATCAAAGCGCTCGGTTCGGTCAACGTCGGCGCGGTGGACGAGTATAAAGAAGTATCCGAGCGGTATATCTTCCTGAGCGGCCAGCTCGAGGATTCCGAAAAATCCAAGGCGGAGCTGCTGCGCCTGATCGACGAGCTGACGGGCGAAATGTCCAAGCGGTTCGCCCTGAAATTCAAGGAGATCAACGACCGCTTCGGCGAAACCTTTACCGAGCTGTTCGGCGGCGGCAAGGCGGAGCTGCTGCTCGAGGACGAAAACAACGCGCTGGAGTGCGGCATCGAGATCAAGGCGCAGCCGCCGGGCAAGAACGTCAAGGCAATCAGCCTGCTCTCCGGCGGTGAAAAGGGTTTGTGCGCCATCGCGCTGATCTTCGCGATCCTCAAGGTCAATCCCTCGCCGTTCTGCATTTTCGACGAGGTGGAGGCGGCGCTGGACGAGGTGAACGTCGTCCGCTTCGCCGAATACGTGAATTCCATGACCGACCGCACGCAGTTCATCCTCATCACGCACCGCCGCGGTTCGATGGAGGCGTCGGACGTGATGTACGGCGTGACGATGCAGGAGCGCGGCGTATCGAAGCTTCTGGAAATGCGCACGAGCGAGACGGCGAAGCTGATCGGCGTCGAATAAGGGAAGGAGAAGAAAAACATGGGTATTTTTTCCAAGTTCAGCTTCGGGCTGAAAAAAACCAGGGATAAGATGAACAATGCGCTGGACGACATGTTCGATTCCTACGACGAATTCGAGGACGGTCTGTTTACCGAGCTCGAGGAAATTCTCGTCATGGGCGACGTCGGCATGAAGACCGCGTTCGACATCACCGAGGAGCTCAAAGCGCGCGTGGCGAAACAGAAGATCAAAAGCCCGTCGGAGGCGAAGGGCGAGCTGATGGATATCGTCGCCGATATGCTGTACGGCGGCGAGGATATGGGACTTATCACGATCCCTTCCATCATTCTGATGATCGGCGTCAACGGCGTCGGAAAGACCACCACCATCGGTAAAATGGCGGCGATGTATAAGGCGCAGGGCAAAAAAGTCATCCTCGGCGCGGCGGATACCTTCCGCGCGGCGGCGATCGAACAGCTCGAGGAATGGGCCAACCGCGCGGGCGTGGATATCGTCAAGCATAAGGAGGGCGCGGACCCCGCCGCCGTGATCTACGATACGATCGCCGCGGGCAAGGCGCGCGAGGCGGATATCATCATCTGCGACACCGCCGGAAGACTGCACAATAAGAAAAACCTGATGGATGAGCTTGCGAAGATCTACCGCGTGATCGACAAGCAACTGCCGTATTCCGACCGCGAGGTGCTGCTCGTGCTCGACGCGACCACCGGGCAGAACGCGGTCAACCAGGCGCGGGAATTCAAGGAGGTCGCCGATATTACCGGCATTGTGCTGACGAAGCTCGACGGTACCGCCCGCGGCGGCGTCGTGCTTGCGATCAAGAACGAGCTGAAGATCCCCGTCAAATTCGTCGGGGTGGGCGAGAAGCTCGACGACCTGCAGCCGTTTAACCCGAGAGCGTTCGCGAACGGCCTGTTTGCGGAAATCACCGATAAACACGAAGAGGAGATCGAACGGAATGAACAGATTGCTTTCAGCCAGAATACTTACGACGATCTGGCAGACCGCGGCGACGCTGAAGAAGAATTGGACGTGGCAGAAGTTTTTGCGGACGTTGCCGATGCGCTTGCATCACTTCAAGAGGAATCTGCCGATGATGCTGCGGCACCCGATCTCGATGCTGCAGTTCCGGCAGATGTGGCTGCGGAAGCGGAAGAAGTATTGACGGAGGAAGAAGCTCCCGCGGAGGAAGAAGTCCCCGCAGAGGAAGAAGTTCCCGCAGAGGAAGAAGTCCCCGCAGAGGAAGAAGTCCCTGTGGAGGAAGAAGTCCCCGCGGTGGAAGTCGAGCCGGAAGAAGCGCCTGCGGCGGTGGAATTCATCCCTGCGGCGTTCGCAGCTGCAGCCGGGACGGAAACCGCTCCCGCTGCCCCCGTCAACGTGAGCGAGCTGCTTGCAGAGGCGCAGAAGAGCGTCGAGCAGGAAGCGGTGAAGCCTGCGGAAGCTGCCGCAGCGCCCGTGGCGCCTGCTGCGCCGCCGAAACCCGCCGTTCCCGCGGTCCCGAAGCCCGAAGAGAGAAAGGAAACGCCGCAGGACGACAAGAAGAAGAGGAGAGGTTTGTTTGGACTTTTTGGCCGCAACTCATAACGTCGGCAAACGGGACGAGATCCAGCGGATACTTGAACATCTGGGAATCCGCGTGCTGATCGACCGTGAGGTCGGCGTGCGCCTGCGCGAGCCGGAGGAAAACGGAACGACGTTTGAGGAAAATGCGGCGATCAAGGCGAAAGCCGCCGTCGAGGACAGCGGCATGCCCTGTATCGCCGATGATTCCGGGCTCGTCGTCGACGCGCTCGGCGGCAGACCGGGCGTTTATACCGCCCGCTACGGCGGCGAAGAGCTGCCGTTCCCGCAGAAAATAGAGATGCTGCTCGGCGAAATGGACGGCGTGCCGGAGGAAAAGCGCACCGCACGCTTCGTCAGCGCCGTCGTCTGCGCGTTTCCCGACGGCAGAACGATCACCGTCCGAGGCGAGTGCGAGGGGATCATCGGTTTTATGCCCTACGGCGAGGGCGGATTCGGCTTCGACCCCATATTCTATTATCACGGGAAAAGCTTCGCGTCCCTGCCGCCCGACGAAAAAGATGCCGTCAGCCACCGCGGCAGCGCACTGCGCTTGCTGGTGCAGGAGCTGGAAAACATGTTGGATTCGTGATTCGTGATTTGTGATTCGTTACGGGCTGTGTGCGGAGTCCGCCCAGTCCGAAACCGGAAACCGGCAACGAGCAACCAGCAACGAACAACCAGCAACGAACATCGAGCAATTAAAAAAGGAGAAAGCCAAAAAATGACAGGCAAAGAACGCGCCGAAAAGCGCGCCGAGGCAAACGCGCTCGAGCCGCTTTTCCATATCGGCAAGGAGGGCGTCACCGACGCCGTGCTGCGCCAGCTTGAGGAGGCGTACAACACCCGCGAGCTGCTGAAAATAAAAGTGCATCTCGAGACCAGCCCCGTCACGCCCCGCGAGGCTGCGGACGCCCTCGCAGCGGCGTCCGGCAGCGACGTGATCCAGGTGATCGGCGGCGTGATCGTATTATATCGGTATAATAAAAAACTGCACGAAAAGAAAACGCCCCCCGCCCCGGCGAAGAAAAAGACCTCCCGCGAGGAGCCCGTGCGTACCCGCCGCGTGACCTGGGGCAGGGAAGCCGCGAAGCGCGGCGGCCTGAGCAGCGGCGCCCGCAAAGCCCAAAGCGCAGGAAAAAAGAAAAAGGAAGACGCATAAAAATCCACCCGTTCCGAATAACCGGAACGGGTGGATTTATCGCCCCGAAGCCCGTAAAATGTCCCGTCGGAACGTCGTTCCGTCCTTTGACATCCCCCGGACTGCTGTATATAATAAAGGAAAGGATTCATGCTGTCAACAGCGGGATTCCTTTTTATTCTCAGATACAGCAGCATCAACACGACGCGGATCTGCATTATATCCATCGGCACCGAACACAAAACGCCATGGAAAACATGCGAGCTTTACCAGGACCTTTTTTAAACGCCGTCGCAGAATTCGAGCGGCGCCGGGATATCTTCGTTTGCGGTTTTTCAGATGACCTCACGGCTCATTGATCCGTAATTATGCGCAAAGAAGTTCCGCCTCCCGCGGATCGCCTTCCACGAACCGCCGCGGCAAGGCTTGAAACGCTCGACGACAGGGCGTTCGCCGCAGCCGATACGGACGGCAACGGCAAGGTCACCTCCGCCGACGCGAGAAAGATCCTCCGCGTCGCGGCAAAGCTTGAATCGTTCTGATTATAAGTTCTGCGCGGACAAATATATCCCGCCCGAAGAAAGCGCTTCGGGCGGGATTTTTCTGTGAATCGTGTAAAGCTGAAATCGCGGGCGGAACCGTTATGCCGATTCGTCCGGCAGGGGGCGCGGCGTTGATTCCCGGTCGGATCTGCGGTTCCGGTTCAGCGCAATCCCTGTTCCTTCAGGAACCGTAAAAACTTCGTCATGCATTTTCTCGCGGCGGAGGTGCGCCACAACAGGTGGTAACAGTGGTTGTTCCAGAGCTCCGGGGCGCTGTCCGTTTCGACGACGGGGCAGTGGGCCTTGAGCAGCTCTGCCATATGCGGTCCCTGCCCGGCGCAGAGCAGATCCTTTTCCGACCAGACGATATACGCCGGCGGCCATTTGTCGTTGATGAACGCGCCGGGGGAGAGGAAGTTGAACCACGGCGACTCGACGATATTCTTCTTATCGTGATCCACATGCATGCCGATGAGCATTCCCGTGACCTGCTGGATCATGTCGAGGGGCATGTGCTGTTTGAGCAGTACGTTCACGTCGTAGATGCCGCAGAAGGGCGCCAGCGCGGCGATTTTCACCTTTACTTCGGGACTGCCGAGACTTTCGCGCAGTTCGTCGTCGCAGGCGATCGCCGTGGCGTAGGTCGCGAGGTATCCGCCGGAGGAATCGCCGGTGACGACGACCTTATCAAGGTCGATATCGTATTCCTTCGCCAGCTCGTTCAGATAGTTCAGACCGTCGACGCAGTCGTAAAGGATCTCCGGGAACACGATCTCGGGGGGCATGCGGTAATTGACGTCCCACACGAAATATCCGTTATGGGCGTAATACTCGCACACGCTCTTTCTGTAATTCTTGTCTCCCATCAGGAAGCCGCCGCCGTGGATATAGGCGATCACGGGGAATTTTCTCCCCTTTGCGGCGAGCGTTTTGTCAAAATAAATGTTGCCCGAGCGGGACGTCCCGCCGCCGGGGACGTAATCCACGTCCCGGATCTCTTTGATATTTTCAAAATGAACGCCGTTCTGCAGAGGATAAAAGAAAACGTCGATCAGCTTGAACGCAAACTGCGATCTGTTCATAAACCGTCGTCCTTTCAAAGATTGGATTTTTGTGCGTATTGTCTGTTTTATTATAACACCCGCGTCCGCCGTTTGCAATAAAAAAGTCGGGCCGCGGCTTCCGACAAGCTCAAAAAACGAAAACGGAAAAAGACGGACGGAAACCGCCCGCCTTTTTCATAGGGAAGAGAGAATAAAATGAAAAGGAATTGCTTTTTGGAGGAAGAAATGATTTTCTTTTCGTCTTTAATATACTCCCTTGTCTGTACGTCCGCTATGCAAAAGTATGGACGTTTTGTAAATTGTACAATTTTATTGTTGCAAAAATGTTATTTTTGGTTATTTAGGCATCAGGGAGAAGGCTTTTGGCATTCGTTAAACGTCACGTTATCCTGTTTTCGCCGATATGGCGTTCGGCATTTTCCCGATTTCGCTGCGGTAACCGAGCGCCGGAACGGCGTCTTCCGCCGAAAAATATTCCATGATGATGCAAATATCGGCTTTCGTATCCGATTCATATCTGGGATCTGCCGCTCATCGTGCGGCGCAGCCGCTAACGACGGCCTATTTCTTGATCCTCATTGAAATATCCATCGCCTTTACCGAGTGGGTCAGCGCGCCGATGGAAATGATGTCGACGCCGATCGCGGATATTTCGCGGATGCGTTCGTCGGTGATATTGCCCGAAGCCTCGGTCAGGGCTCTGCCGTCAATATAACCGACCGCCTCGCGCATCTGCTCCGTGGTCATATTGTCGAGCATGATGATATCCGCGCCGGCCTCCACCGCCTCGCGCACCTCGTCCATATTGCGCGTCTCGACTTCGATTTTGACCGTGTGCCCCGCTTTTTCACGCAGCAGCGCGACCGTTTTCGCGATGCCGCCGCCCGCGTCGATATGGTTGTCTTTGAGCATCGCCGCGTCGGACAGATTGTATCTGTGGTTCCTGCCTCCGCCGCAGACGACCGCGTATTTCTGCAGCGATCGAAGGCCCGGCAGAGTCTTCCTCGTTTCTGCAATCGTGGTTTTCGTACCCTCGGTCAGCGCGACGGCGCGCGCCGTCGCGGTCGCCACGCCGGACATGTGCTGCAGCAGGTTCAGCGCCGTGCGCTCGCAGCCGAGCAGCGCCGCCGTTTTGCCCGAGAATTCCGCGATCACGTCGCCCTTTGCGATCCGGTCCCCGTCGTGTTTGTATACCGTCGCCCTGAAGGTGGGGTCCGTCAGGGCGAACACGCGCAGCGCGACGTCGATCCCGCAGAGCACGCCCTCGGCCTTGGCGATGAAATACGCTTCGCCGACGGCGTCCTCATCGATCACGTAAGCGGTGGAAACGTCGATATAATTGATATCCTCCGCCAGCGCGCGGCGGATCACGTCGTCCACGTAAAACAAAGGCAGTTTCATTTCTCGTCAACCTCTCTTAATATAATATATGCGGCGTTCGCCATACTCAAAGCCTCGCAGTATTCGGTCGTGACCGCGTATTTCGAGCCCCTGAGCCGTTTGATGATGTTTTTGAGCTGTTCGATCCCCTCGCGCACCGCGCCTTCGTCCGCAAAAACGAAATACGCGCGCTGCATGATGCCGCGAATCTCGTTTTTGATATTGCCCGGCATCGGCGCGCCGGAGATATCCCGTGTGAACGGGTGCGCCGTCGCCTTCGGGAATCCCGCGCGGATGCAGCGGGTGATATCTTCCGCCGCGTGGCGCGAGAAAACGAGCGCTTCCAGCAGGGAATTGCTCGCAAGGCGGTTTTTGCCGTGCACGCCGGTATTCGCGCATTCCCCCGCCGCGTACAGGCGCGGCACAGTGGTGCGGGAGTCCATATCCACTTCGATACCGCCCATCAGATAGTGCTGGCAGGGGAACACGGGGATCAGGTCCTTCGTGATGTCCACGCCGTATTTCCGGCAGCCCTCGGCGATGCCGGGAAAGCGCTCGAGCAGATAATCGGCGGGCTTATAGGTGATGTCCAGATAAAACCTGTCGCTGCCGGTACGGCGGCTTTCAAGAATGATCGCTTTCGAGACCACGTCCCGCGGGGCGAGCTCCAGACGCTCGTCGTAGCGGTGCATGAACCGCTCTTTGTTGCAATTGAGCAGATACGCGCCTTCGCCGCGGACGGACTCGCTGATTAAAAACTGCTCCCCGTCGTCGGAATTGAACGCCGTCGGATGGAACTGCACGTAGCTCAGATCCTTGATCGACGCGCCGAGCTCGTAAGCGACGCGGATGCCGTCGCCGGTCGCGGTCTTCGGATTCGTGGTGTAGCGGTAGATCCTGCCGATGCCGCCGGTCGCGAGCACGCAGTAGCTGCAGAATACGCTGTGCGCCTCGCCGCCGATCAGCAGATCCGCACGGAAGCCGCTGTTCACGCGCGAGAGGGCGCAGAGCGTCGTATTTTCGCTCAATTCGATATTCGGGCGGTTTTCCACCTGTTTGAGAAGCACGCGCACGAGCTCCGCGCCGGTGGTGTCCTTATGGTGCACGATCCTGCGGCGGCAGTGCCCGCCCTCCATCGTTTTGTCAAGCGCGCCCGTTTCGTCCCTGTCGAATTCAACGCCGTAGGAGATCATCCTGCGCACGTCTTCCGGGCCCTCGTGCACGAGCGCGTCGACGGTCTCGACGTTGTTTGCGTGATGCCCGGCGATCAGCGTATCCTCGATATGCAGATCATAGCTGTCGTCCTCAAAGTCAAGCACCGCCGCGACGCCGCCCTGCGCAAGAGAGCTGTTCGAGGTGGATTTTTCATATTTTGAGAGGATCAGCACGCTCACATCCTCGGGGTAACACAAAGCGCCGTAACAGCCCGCCACGCCGGAACCGACGATCAGGACGTCGTAGACCTCTTTTTCCGTCAGTCGCATTTCATCACCTTCCCGCAGGGTCATTGGGCAGCCGCGTCGCTGCGCAGCTTTTCGATCAGACCGTTCTTGATATCCCAGAGCTTCTGCGAAAGATCCACGTAATAGTTATGCGGATACTCGAACCGCAGGACTTCTTCCCACAGCGCGTCGGTCTGCTGGGCGCAGTAAGAACGGATCTCCGGCAGCGCGGGGAACGGATATACGCATTCTCCGCCGGAAAACAGCGGCGTCAGGAGCTGACGGGCGACAAAGTTCGTCACGGTCTTCTTCTTCCATGTGTAATCCGGGTCGAACAGTCTGTATTCCTTCTTGCGCGAGACGTCTTCATCCTCGGTCGTCAGAAGATCTGCGACCGCCTTGCCCGTCTCCATATCGTAAAGCCGCCAGAGAAGCTTCGGCGCGGGCGTGACGATCTTCGACACGTTTTCGCTCAATTGCAGGATCGGCTCCGCTTCGCCGTCTTTCTCGCGCGCGACGAAATTATACACGCCGGGGAAATAGGATACGTCGCCGCCGGTGATCAGCTTTTCGCCGACCTTAAAGGTGTCGACGCGCGCGCCGTTGCGGATCATTTCGCCGATGATATGCTCGTCGAGCGCGTTGGACGCGATCACGTCGCAGTCCGGGTATCCCGCTTCGTTGAGAATGCGCCGTACACGCTTGGAGAGATAAGCCAGGTCGCCGCTGTCGATCCGTACGCCGACGGGGCGCTTCCCCAACGGCGCGAGCACCTCGTCGAATACGCGGATCGCGTTCGGAAGCCCGGAATCCAGTGCGCCGAAGGTGTCGATCAGCAGAACGCACCGGTCGGGAAACGCTTTCGCGTAAGCCTTGAACGCGTCGTATTCACTGTCGAACAGCTCGACGAAATTATGCGTCATCGAGCCGTAGCGCGGAATGCCCAGCATCATCGCCGCCTTCGCGCAGGTCGTGCCCGCGCAGCCGCCGATATACGCCGCCCGCGCGCCCCAGACAGCCGCGGAAGCGCCCTGCGCGCGTCTCGCGCCGAATTCGACGACGCGCCGTCCCTGCGCCGCCCGGACGATCCGGCTCGCTTTCGTGGCGATCAGGCTTTGATAATTCATCGTCTGCATCAGAACCGTCTCGATCAGCAGCGCCTGGATCGCGGGGCCGCGCACCTTGACGACCGGCTCGTTCGGAAACACCGGCGTCCCTTCGGGAACCGCCCAGATATCGCAGGAGAAATGAAGGCTGCGCAGATAATCCGTAAACGCGGCGGGGCAGCCCTGCGCCGCAAGATACGACAGCTCCTCCTCGTCAAACGAGAGCGACCGTATCGCTTCGGCGAACTGCTCGAGCCCGGCGGTGATGCAGAAGCCGCCCAGACGCAGATCCTTGCGGAAAGACAGGTCGAACCACACGATCCGTTCATCCGGAACGCCGCCGTCAAAGGCGTGCGCCGCTGCTGCCGAGGAGTAAAAGTCCATCATCATTGAGATTTTTGTATCGGATATGACAGGATTCATCGCATTCAACTCCGTTTTATATTCTGAAATCGCAATATAGAACACCGAAACCGCTTTTTTCTTCTCTTATTTTAGCACATATGCCCTGAATTTTCAAACAATATGTAAATTTCTTTTTATTTTTTTTCAAAAATGTCTCTGCGCAATTGATTTTTTTTTACCGATATGATAGAATATCATACAAATGATCGCTCAACCGCACATGATTGCGGTTTTATAACAGCAGAGAGAGCGGAAAGGAGTTATAAAACTATGAGGATCAGAAAACAGGCGCTCGGCGACAGAAATATCTGCGGCGCGCGCATCGAACAAAGAAGAAAAGCCATCGGAATGAAGCAGAAGGATCTTCTCACGCAGCTTCAGATCAAGGGGATCGACCTGAACGCATCCGGGCTTTCGAAGCTCGAAGGGCAGCTCCGCAGCGTCAACGATTACGAGCTCATCGCGATTGCGGAGACGCTGGGCGTTACGATCAATTGGCTTCTCGGGCTGGAAGACTGATCTTCGAAGGCAGGCACATATCCGCAGACAGAGCTGAAATGTATCGTCTGTTTTATTTTGCGAGCATTATACCGATTCTGTTAAAAAGGATGTGTATTACATGATGTTGCTGGGTGACCGTTTGAGAAAACTCCGCATCGCGAGCGGAATGACGCAGCAGGACGTTGCGGACGCGCTTGGACTGGAACGGTCGACTTATTCCAATTACGAAACGAACTCCACAAAGCCTACGGTTGAAAACCTCTGTGCGCTCGCGCGGATTTTCTGCACGACGCCGGACGTTCTGACCAATTACAGCAGCGCGGGCGTCGGAGGACCCCCGCCCGTCTCGCCGATGCCCGACGCAGACGGGCTGAAGATCGACGCCGACCGTTTGAGCAGGCTGACGCGGGATGAAAAGCATCTGGTGCTGCTCTATCGCATGTGTGACGATAAGGACGGCGTGTTGGCGTATCTTGCTGCGAAAATCGAAAAACCGAACCAATCGACGTAAGAAACCGTAATCCGTATGTCGGCGTATACCGCCGGCATTTTTTTATTCCCGTCGGGAGCC
Source organism: Clostridia bacterium (assembly GCA_017427315.1). Taxonomy (GTDB): domain Bacteria; phylum Bacillota; class Clostridia; order Oscillospirales; family Acutalibacteraceae; genus RGIG2774. The sequence continues at coordinate 1,481 of JAFRTA010000384.1, read as the reverse complement.
GTTTCCTTGACACGGAAAGTATTTGCTATTATAATGGTATAATAAAAATGCACGCAAAGGGGTGCGGTCGGCGTGAAACGGATCGACGTCGCGGTCGTCGGCGCGGGCGCTTCGGGAATGCTTGCGGCAGCCGCCGCGGCGCGCGAAGCTTCGGCGGCGGGAAAACGGCTGAAAATCCTTCTTTTCGAAAAAGAAAAAACACCGGGCAAAAAGCTGATGTCCACCGGAAACGGCAGATGCAATCTTGCGAACCGGAACACGGACGGCGGATGTTACAGCGGCGATAAAGCGTTTATCGACGCCGTCTTCGCGTCCTTCTCGCCCGACGACGCGCTCGCGTTTTTCCGTTCGGTCGGCGTTCCTGTGACCGACGACGGCAGCGGGCGGCTCTATCCCGTTTCGCGCCGCGCCGGCGCCGTCGTCGCTGCTCTGCGCACGGAATGCGCACGCTGCGGCGCAACGATTCTTTGTGAAACGCCGGTTGAACGGATCGATAAAACCGACGGCGGATTTATACTGAACGGCGAGTATCACGCCCGTTCGGTGATTGTCGCCGCAGGCGGCGACGCGGGACTGCGCCGCGGCGAACGCTGCGGCGCGTTCGGGCTCCTTGCGCCGCTCGGCATCGTCTCGGGCGAACGATATCCGTGTCTTTGCGGGTTGACCCTCGGGGATTATCCTGCCGCGCTGAAAGGCGTGCGGAATATCAGCATCGTTTCAATCCGCGCCGACGGAAACCCCGTTTTTACCGAAAAGGGCGAGGTGCAGTTCAACGCAGACGGCGTTTCCGGAATTCCGGTGATGCAGAGCTCGCTGACCGTTTCCCCGCTGCTTCGCCGGAATGCGGTCTGTCGGCTTTCTCTGGACCTGTTGCCCGAATACGGCGAAAAAGAGCTTTTATCCCGGTTTTCCGCTCTGGCGGAACGATATCCCGGCGTTCCCGCCGAACAATTATTCGGCGGTTATCTGCCGAAGCAGCTCTGCGCATTTCTCATGAAAAAAATCGGTGTTTCTCCTGCGGCGGCGTTCCCCGCGCATAAGGCGGCGGCGCTCGCGGCGCAGGTCAAGGAGCTGTCTTTCCCCGTTGCGGGAACGGCGGATTTCCCGGACGCGCAGGTCTCGGGCGGCGGAGCCCTAACGCGGCAGTTCCGGCCCGAAACGCTGGAAGCGAAGAATATCCCCGGATTGTATGTGACGGGCGAGACGCTGGACGTGGTCGGACTCTGCGGCGGGTATAATCTGACGTGGGCGTGGTGCACGGGATACGCTGCGGGAAGAGCGGCAAGTAAATACTGAATTGTCGCGGAGCGACAAATCAGTATTTACCAAGGGAGAAGGGGTGAGGGAGAAGGGATAAGGGCTTGTTTAATTGATTATCTGCCTCAAAAGACGCGATAGCGTTCATTTTTCGACAATCGCGGAGAATAAACCGAGACGCAGAGCGTATCATTATCGTTCTCTCATCCCTCATTCCTTCTCCC
>JAFRTA010000383.1 GCA_017427315.1 Clostridia bacterium | reverse complement strand
GCAGACAAAAGAGATTACTACGAGGTGCTGGGCGTCGACAAGAGCGCGTCCGCCGACGATATCAAAAAGGCGTACCGCAAGCTCGCGAAGCAGTATCATCCCGATCTGCACCCGAACGACAAGACCGCGGAGGAAAAGTTCAAGGAGATCAACGAAGCGTACGAGATCCTTTCCGACGAGGATAAAAAGGCGAAGTACGACCGCTTCGGCTTTGCGGGCGTTGACCCGTCCTACGGGGCGGGCGGTCCCGGAGCGGGCGGTTTCGGCGGCTTCGGCGATATGGATTTCGACCTCGGCGACATTTTCTCGAGCTTCTTCGGCGGCGGCTTCGGCGGGCAGCGCAGCGCGAATCCCAATGCGCCGCGGCGCGGCAGCGATATCCAGTCCGGCGTGACGATCTCCTTTGAAGAGGCGGCGAAGGGCTGCAAACGCACCATCGACGTGCCCCGCATTGAGGTCTGCGACGCGTGCGCGGGCTCCGGCGCGGCAAAGGGGACCTCGCCTCAGACTTGCCCGGACTGCGGCGGCAGAGGACAGGTATCCACGCAGCAGAGAACGCCCTTCGGCGTGATCTCCTCGTCGAAAGCGTGTCCCAAGTGCGGCGGAAGGGGAACGGTCATTCCGAATCCATGCCCCAAGTGCAAGGGCAACGGCAGGATCCGCCGCAGCGTCAAGATCGAGGTCAATATTCCCGCCGGTATCGACGACGGGCAGATCTTCAACGTGCGCGGGCAGGGCAACAAGGGCGTCAACGGCGGTCCCGCGGGGGACCTTCGCGTGGGCGTCAACGTGCGGCCGCACCCGTTCTTTGAGCGCGACGGCATGAACGTCTGGTGCGACGTGAATATCAGCTTCGCGCAGGCGGCGCTGGGCGACGAGATCGAGGTCCCCACGCTCGACGGCAGGGTGAAATATACGATCCCCGCCGGCACGCAGCCCGGCTCGGTGTTCAAGATCCGCGACCGCGGTATTCCCAGCGTCAACGGCAGGGGCAGGGGTGACCAGCTCCTGCGCATCATCGTCGACGTGCCGAAGAACCTGACGCCGCGGCAGAAGGAGCTGATCCGGGAGCTGAACGCAGAGCTCGGCGGCGGCGATATCTCCGGCGACGGCGATAAAAAAGGAATTTTCGGTAAGAAAAAGAAATAAAGCGCCAAAAAAAGACCGGAGAGAGCGTTCTCTCCGGTCTTTTCCCCGGTCGGAACCGCATTCCTCCCCGGAACTTCGGAATTCAGATCTTCCAGTCTGTCACGCGCAGGATATACCCTTCGTCGATATCGGTGCGTTCAAAGCTGCACACGCTGCGGAAATACTCCAGATTTTCCTCCGCTTTCAGCCGCCGTTCTTCGTCGGGTTGCAGATCGTCGTTCACGGTGGGCAGAAAAACGTACTGCGGCTTTTTTTCCGGATGCAGCTCCCAATAAAGCTGCCAGTGCTCCGGCGGTTCCGTCCGCGCCATAAAGGCGCTGTATGTCCCGAACGGCAGGTCAAGATACAGATAACAGTACGCAAAATACCCCGCGACGAAAAAGGCGCCGTCGCAATTCGCTTTTATCACGTCGAGGTTTTCATGGAACTGTTCGTACTGATCGATGTAATTCGGCGAAGAGACCAATCCCCTGTAAGGGCCGCTTTCAAAGACGCCGTACGCGCCGCCGTGCCGGTCGTGCACGTTGATGCACGCCTGCAGGACGCTGAATCCGGTCTTTGCGCATACCGCGCCGCAGCAGAGCGCCGCGGCGAGGATCGCGGCGACCGTTCTGACGGCGCGGGAAGGTGATTTTGTCCCGGCGTTTCGTTTCCGACCGGAAAAATCATCCCGCGCCTCGCGCAGGGTGTCTGCGGCAAAATAAACGGCGGGGAAGATCGCCGCTCTGCCGCCGGAAAGAAAGGAACCGTTCGCGATCAGGTCGTTGCAGACCGAGCAGGCGACGGTCAGCAGAAGGAACGCCGTCATCCGGCGATCCTTTTTTTGATTCAGAAGGTACGCGTTCAGCGCGAGGAAATACGTGGGAACAGTAGACGTGCTGAGACAGAAGAACAGACGGTCGCCGATATCTTCGGCAAAGGGCAGCGTTCCCGGCGCTTTCCCGGTAAAGGTGACGAAATACTTTACGATACCGGCGCTGACGAGTATACACGAGATATCAACCGCCAGCGTCAGCAGCAGAAGAACCGCTTTGACACGCGGCTCCGCCGCCGTCTTTTTCTTTCTTGCGCGCAGGCGGAAAACCGCGCACGCGGCGGTGACGAGCAGCATCGCGGCCGTGTTGACCGCACCGAAGGACGCGTAGACGAACATCGGATAATACAGCGGCTTTTCGAAAACGCTTCCGAGCGAGAGATCGTGGTCTTCGGACGCGAACATACCCCGCAGGTTTTCGGCGAGCACGCGGAGCCCTCCGGAATCGCTCAGCAGATAGACCGCAAACGCCGCGGCGCAGAAGACGACGCCGACGGCCGACCACAGCCACGTTCTGCGGTTCAGCACGAAGCCGTATCGGTCGAAAAGCGGGCCTTGGGTTCTGTTTGCGGTGCGCTCCCGCAGCAGCACGAGTATACAGAAACCGAGCCAGATCGCCGCGAAGGACGGCACCAGCAGCACCGCGCAGGCGAACAGCACGCCCGCGAAGACCAGCTTCGGGCGGGAAAGCTCCCGTTCCGAGGTCAGCAGCCAAACGCCGATCAGCGCGACGCACTGGGGCGTCATCGTGTAATAGGAAAACGCCTCCATCCCCATATGCGGGTCGGCGCAGAAGAGGAACGCCGCCGCGGCGGCCGCCCAGACGGAATACTTGCGCAGTCTGATATAAAAATACCAGTATAAAATCAGGTCGACGGCGACGAAAACGAGCTTCATGAACAGGATGATCCCGTCGTTCCCGCCGGTGATTTTCGTAAAAAGATGATACGGCAGAAGCTGAAAGAGCGCGGAAAGCTGCGATACCTGCCACTCGTCGACCAGCAGACGGTCGCCCATGAGCAGCCTTTGGGGAATTGTGTAGTAAAAATCCTCGTCGACGGTCCCGGCGAACTGCCGCCGGGCGAAATAAAGTAAAAATCCGGCAAGACAAACGAACGCGATCAGCGCCGCGACGTCGCCCGCGCAGGGCCGAGTGCGGCGCGCATCACGTGACTGCGCGGCCGTATTTGCTTTTGGATGCGTGTATTTCATCAGATTTCTCCCTTTACCCGCGCTGCGGGAGCTGCCGGCTGCTTCCGGACGCCGCCGCGCGCTTGTTCGTCCCGGCGGCGGCCTTCTGTTTCGAGTATAAAAAAAGATTGCGGGCTTGTCAAGAAAAATCGGTTTATTTTAGGGAAAGGGGAGCCGAACGTTTCTTTGCGAAAAAACGACGGTCGGGACGGTTGCGGGCAAACGAAAACCGATCCGCATATCCGCAGATCGGTTTTCGGGCTCCTGCCCGTAAAGGCGTCCGGCCGGCGCTTACGCCTCGACCTTTTTGTTCAGCACTTCGTTTTCGCGGAACAGCAGCGAGATGCACCAGATGCCCGCGAGGGCGACGACGGTATAAATGATCCGGCTGACGATGGCTGCCTGTCCGCCGCAGAGCCATGCGACGGCGTCAAATTTGAAAAGTCCGATCAGCCCCCAGTTCAGCGCGCCGACGATCGTGACGATCAGAGAGATCTTGTCTATCATGATTTTATTTCTCCTTTCCGATGATTGCGTGAGGCGCGTTATATGAAAAGGGCGCGCTCACTCGCAGTTATTGTTCGCAGCGCTGCGCGGATTATTCGGCGACGCTTCACGGAAAATATTTGCGCTTTATCTTGTAAAAAAGAAAAAGATGTTGTATAATAAATTATTATTTGCAATTCCGGCGCCGTATCATTCGGGAAGGAGCGTTTCGCGTGGAAAAGAAAAACGTTCGTTTTTACGTCTTCGGAGCTGAATTCCGCATCCTCACGGGCGACAGCGAGGAGTATATCCGCTCGATCGCGGCGGATACCGAGGCGCGGATCCGCAGGTATCACGACGGCGGCAAGGTGACCGGCTTTCAGGCGGCGGTGCTGACCGCCATGGAATTTGCCGAGGAGAACCGCCGCAAAGAGACAATCCTCGACAATATCAAGCAACAGCTCAAATCGTATCTCGACGACGCCGCGCGGATCAAAACCGAGCGCGATCAGTATAAAGAAGCGTATGAAAAGCTTCTCGAACAGTCAAAGAAAGGTGAATGAAATGAAAAACGTCTTGAAGAAAACGACGGCGGCGCTGCTCTCGTTCTGTCTTTGCCTCGGCGCTGCGGTTCCCGCGCTTGCCGCGGAACAGGGCACGACCGCGCCGGCGGACGTCGCCGCGCCTGCGGCCGCCGCGGCGGAGGATCTGAACGGCGACGGGAAGGTCACCGCGGCGGACGTCCGGGAAACGCTTCTCTCGTCCGGGGGCGGCGACGCGCTTGCCGCCGCGAAAAAACAGCTCCGCGCGCTGCTCGGCCCGGCGGAAAACGCCGCGGCGTCTTTGTCGGCCGCGGGCGTCGGACTCTACGACCGCGTGCTCACCGCGAACGGCAGGGGCTTTACCGCGGCGGAGTTCAGCTATTACTATAATTCGATTTTCTTCTCCTATTATCAGCAGGCGTATTATTACGATTATTCCTACGGCGAGGGCTACGGAAAAATCATGACCGGTTTTGATTATACCGTTTCCCCCGAGCAGCAGAAAACCGTCGATAACGAGGGCAATGAAATCACGTTCGCCGAGCTGTTCCGTCTTTCGGCGATCGCCGCGCTCGAGCAGTACGCTTATTTCTGCAGGCTTGCCGAAGAGGCGGGGCTTGCGCTTGACGAAGAGGACGATTCGTATATCGCCGAAAGCCTTGCGTCGGCGGAGGATTCCGCCGCGCAGTACGGTGTGACGGTGGACGATTTTATCGCGGCGCAGTTCGGCGAAGGCGTCAACGCGTTCATCCTGACGAAGGTCATGCGCGACCAGCTTCTTGCGCAGAAGTATGAGGACAGCTTGACGGACGATGCAAAAAAAGAGGTTTCCGACGACGAGATCGAATCGTATTATCAGGAGCAGAAAAGCAGCTTCGACAGGATCTCCGGCAGACTGTTCCGCCTGAAGGTCAACGATGAGGCGGACGCCGAGACGCAGCAGAAAGCCGCGGACGGTTTTATCGCCGCGGTCAAGTCCGGAGAGGACTTTGCCGCCCGCGCCGCCGAGCTCGATCCCGAAACCTTCGGGGAAGCGGACAGCACGAAAATTTCCGGCGTCGCTTACGATACCTTCGACCAGTATATCAGCTCCGACGCCGCGAAATGGTGCTTTGACGAGACGAGAAAAGCGGGGGATATCGCTTCATTCGCGGCTGGGCAGTATATTTACGTGATTTATCTCGACGGTCCCGCCGGCAGAGACGAGGCGCGGCTTCCCTCCGTCCGGCACCTTCTGGTGACCTTTGAGGAGAATTATACGCCCGAGGACGGCGCGACGGCTCCGGCGGAATCCGATTACCGCTCGAAGGACGAAGCGAAAGCGCTCGCGGAACGGTATCTCGCGGAGTTCAACAAGGGCGATAAAACCGAGGCGAGTTTCGCCGCGCTGGCGGACGAGCACAGCGACGACACCGCTTCCACGACTGCCGGCGGTGGCGAGAGCGAGGGCGGCCTATACGCCGACATCGAGCGCGGAAAGTTCGTGCAGGAATTTGAGGACTGGGCTTACGACGCCGACCGCAAGGAGGGCGACGCGGGCATTATTGAGACGCAGTACGGATTCCATGTGATGTATTTTGTCGGTCTTGCCGACGAGCCCGCATGGAAGACCGAGATCCGCGATAAGCTCGGCGAGGAAAAAGCCGAGGAAAAGCTCAACGAAATGCAGGGGCAGTTCGAGGGTTCCGCCGTTTTTGAAGAAGGTGCGCTCGACGCGGTCTGCGCGTTCACGCTTGAAGTGATCGCCGCGGCGATGACGGCGTAACGGCTATTGCGGTAAAAAAGCTGCTGCAGTTCAGACGCTGCAGCAGCTTTTATATTATTTCGGCCTTACAGCCCGCTTCATTCGCCGAAAGGATGCGAACTTTCCGGATCCTACCGCGCAGGTCCTCGTCGGTCGCGACGGCGACGGGCATATAATTCGGGGTGTATCCCCGCGCTTTCCCGCCGGACGGCGTCTCGAACAGCACGTCGTATTCTTTGCCGATCTGATCGTTCAGGAGCTCTTCTCTGATCCCGTCGCAGACCTTCGCGAGGCGGGCGCAGCGCTCGTCCCTGACGCGCTTTTCGATCTGCTCCGGCATTTTTGCGGCGCGGGTACCTTCCCGAAGCGAATAGGGGAAAATGTGTACTTTCTCAAAACGGATCCGTTTTGCAAATTCCACGGTCTCGAGAAATTCTTCCTCGGTTTCGCCGGGAAAACCGCAGATGATATCCGTCGTGACCATACAGTCTTTGAACGATTCGCGCAGAAGCCGCACGATTTCGGCATATTCTCCGGCGGTGTAGCGGCGGTTCATCCGTTTCAGCACCTCGTCGCTGCCGGACTGCAGCGAAAGGTGAAACTGCGGGCAGAGCTTTTCGCACGAAGCGAGCCGCGCGATCTCTTCCGCATTGAAGTTGTGCGGCTCAAGCGAGCCGAGACGCACCCGGGCGATCCCCTCGACCGAGGCGGCGGCGTTCACCGCGTCCGAAAGGCGCGCGCCGTCGAGGTCTTTTCCGTAATCCGAAAGGTCGATGCCCACCAGAACGACTTCTTTATAACCGTTTTCGGCGAAGCGGGCGACGGTCGAGCGGATGTCGTCGAGCGAACGCGAACGGGAGCGCCCTTTGGCGTAGGGGATGATACAGTAAGAACAGAAACGGTCGCAGCCGTCCTGGATCTTGAAAAAAGCGCGGGTATGGTTCGCGGTGCCCGAAACCTGCGACGCGGCGAACCGCTCGCCCTTTTCATGTGCCGATACGCGTACGATCCGCTTCCCCGTGCGGAGAAATTCATCGAGGTATTCCGGGATCAACGCGTTGCCGCGGTTTCCGGTCACGATGTCTGCCTCGGGCAGACCGTCCGCCGCGTCGGGGAACGCCTGCACATGACAGCCCGTCAGGATCACGACCGCATCCGGGTTTTCACGCCGGGCGCGCCGCAGGGCCTGCCGCGTTTTTCTGCCGCTTTCGCCCGTCACGGTGCAGGAATTGACGACCGCGACCCCCGCCGGGGGAGCCGCAGCCGTTTCATAACCGAGCGTTTTTAAGTTTTCGGCGATCTCCTCGGACTCGCAGGTGTTGACCTTGCAGCCGAGAGTGTAAAAATATACCGTATTCATCATAAATGTTTTGGTCCCGGAGTTTTCTCTGCGAATGGATAATGGATAATGGACAATGGATAATTTCGGAAAAGCGCCTTTTTATTATAGAATAATGGAATAATATGACTGTGATAGAAATAATTGACGCCGTCAGTTTTTTGATTTATCATTTTTTAAATTTGACTTGATTTATAATACGGGGTACGGGGTGTAACCCCGTCCTTAATTATCCATTGTCCATTGTTCATTTAAGATTACTCATGTTCGCGCAGCGTGATCTTTCCGGGTTCCATCGCCTCGATGATGGCAAGGGAATAAAGGTCGATGCCCATACCGCGCAGCAGCGCGCCGCCGTCCTGAAACCCCTTTTCGATGGCGATGCCGACGCCCATCAGCGTCGCGCCCGCCTGTCCGACGATATCGAGGATCCCCTTCGCGGCGGCGCCGTTGGCGAGAAAATCGTCGATGAACAGCACCTTGTCGTCCGCGGTGAGATACTTTTTGAAAATATTGATCTCATAGGGCTCGCCCTTGGTGTAGGAATAGACCTGTGAGGTATAAACGTCGGGTCCGACGTTCTTGTTCCTGCCTTTTTTCGCGAATACGACCGGCACGTCGAACTCGAGCGCCGTCGCGAGCGCGATCGGGATGCCCGACGCCTCAACCGTGAGCACCTTTGTGATCTCCCTGTTTTTGAAATGCTCGTGGAAATCCTTTCCCATGCTCATAATCAGATGCGGGTCGATCTGGTGATTGAGAAACATATCCACCTTGAGGATGCCGCCGTCGAGCACGAGCGCTTTGTCGAGGATCATTTTTTCGAGCGTGTTCATTTTTATCAAGCCTCTTTCCGCCGTTTTTCTCAATTATATTGAATATCGGCGGGGAATGCAAGGCTTTTTTCGGCGAAAGCCGACGAGCGCTGCGTCATTTTACAAAACAGATAAAAAATCGATTTGCGGAATCGCAAAAATAGGGATAAATAATACTTTACAAACAAAAAATAGTGTGATATAATCATTCTTGCTGCGAAGTACCCGGGCTTTGGCGCAGACCGCAAAGCGGTGTTCACCTGACCTTTGCCTGAGGCTTGGTAAGCGCTGATTCATTCCGGTGCGCAGATTGCGCCGTCAGATTTTTCGTCAGGTCGTTTGAAAATTCCGCAGGAAGGCTGTCGCCTTTCAAGGGATTGTCGGGCGATACGACGGGAATGATGCAAGCAAGGTGCGTACCGAATCTTCAGATGTGAATGGATCGGCGGTTACCGTACGCAAATATTAAAAATGAGGTGAAAGAACATGACTGCTGAAAGAAAAACGGAGATCATCAAGACCTTCGCGACGCATGAGGGCGACACCGGTTCTCCCGAGGTCCAGATCGCGCTGCTTACCGAGCGCATCAACAACCTTACCGAGCACCTGCGCACCAACAAGAAGGATCATCATTCCCGCCGCGGCCTTTTGAAAATGGTCGGTCACAGAAGAAACCTTCTCGCGTATCTTCAGAAGAACGACATCGAAAGATACCGTTCCATCATCGCAAGACTCGGTCTGCGTAAGTAATTGCAAAGAAAAGCGGCAAATCCCACGCGGCTTTGCCGCTTCTTTGAAATGAAAAGTGAAAAATGAAAAGTGAAGAATTGATGAAGGGGCTCCGCCCCTTATCCCGATTGTATCGCCGATGATCCGGCAATAAACAGGGGATAAATCAATGAGTCACTGTCGGTTTTTATAATAAAAAGGCGCGAAGCGCTTTTCCGTAATTTTTCATTTTTCATTCTTCATTCTTAATCTTAAAAAAACGGAGTCGGTTTTAGCAGTTAACAGAGAGCCTTTTCCTCGAAGAAAAGACTTTGTGTTATTGTTAAAACCATCCGTTTGAAATAAAAATTCGAAAGGAAAGGTTTTAACAGAATGTTTGAGGAATTCAGAAAATTCGAAACCACCCTTGCCGGCAGACCCTTCGTGGTCGAGGTCGGCAAAATGGCGCAGCTTGCAAACGGCTCGTGCCTCGTCCGCTACGGCGAGACCGAGATCCTCTGCACCGCCACCATGTCCGCCGCCCCCAGAGAGGGCATCGACTTCTTCCCGCTTTCCGTCGACTTTGAGGAGAAGCTCTATTCCGTCGGCAAGATCCCCGGCTCCTTCCAGCGCCGTGAGGGCAGAGCCAGCGAAAAGGCGGTTCTCGCCTCCCGCGTGATCGACCGTCCGATCCGTCCCCTCTTCCCGAAGGATATGCGCAACGACGTCAGCGTCGTTGCGACGGTCATGTCCGTCGATCCCGACTGCCTGCCCGAGATCACCGCGATGAACGGCATTTCCATCGCTCTCGCGATCTCCGATATCCCGTGGGCGGGCCCCATCGGCGGTATTTCCGTCGGTCTGGTCGACGGCGAGTACGTGTTCAATCCCACCGAGGCGCAGCGCGAGGTCTCCGGCATGGCCGTGACCGTCGCCTCCACCGAGGACCTGATCGCCATGGTCGAAGCCGGCGCGAACGAAGTCGACGACGACACGATGATCAACGGCATCCTCGCCGCGCACGAAGAAAATAAGAAAATGGTCGAGTTCATCAAGGGCATCGCCGCCGAGATCGGCAAGGCGAAGATCGACTTCCCGTCGAACGATCCCGACCCCGAGATGTACGAGGCGATCAAGGCGTTCTGCATCGACGATGTCAAGGCCGCGCTTGACACCGACGACAAGCGCGTGCGCGACGAGCGTCTGAAGCCCGTCTATGAGAAGGTCCACGAACGCTTCGACGAGGAATACGCCGACGTGATCGAAAAGATCGACGACTGCATCTATAAGACGCAGAAATACGTCGTTCGCCGCTGGCTGCTCGACGAGGGCAAGCGCGTGGACGGCAGAGGTCTCGACGATATCCGCCCGCTGAACGCGCAGGTCGACCTGCTCACGAGAGTGCACGGCTCCGGTATGTTCACCCGCGGCCAGACGCAGGTGCTCTCCGTCGTCACGCTCGGCTCGAGCGGCGACGCACAGAACCTCGACGGCATCGACAACGAGGATACCAAACGCTATATTCATCACTATAACTTCCCGTCCTATTCCGTGGGCGAGACCAAACCCGCCAGAGGCCCCGGCCGCCGTGAGATCGGCCACGGCGCCCTTGCCGAAAGAGCGCTGCTGCCCGTGATCCCCTCCATCGAGGAGTTCCCCTATACGATCCGCGTGGTCTCCGAGGTGCTTTCCTCCAACGGCTCCACCTCGCAGGGCTCCGTCTGCGGTTCCACCCTTGCGCTGATGGCGGCAGGCGTGCCGATCAAGGCGCCCGTCGCGGGCATCTCCTGCGGTCTTGTGACCGAGGGCGACCGTTTCATCACGATGGTCGATATCCAGGGCCTTGAGGACTTCTTCGGCGATATGGACTTCAAAGTCGCCGGCACCAAAGAAGGCATCACCGCGATCCAGATGGATACCAAGGTCCACGGCCTGACCCCCGCGATCATCCGCGAAGCCATTTACAAGACGCATAAGGCGAGAAACTATATTCTTGACGAAGTAATGCTGCCCGTGATCGCCGAGCCGAGACCGGAGCTGTCGAAATACGCGCCCAAGATGCTCACCACGAAGATCGATCCCGAGAAGATCGGCGACGTGATCGGCAAGCAGGGCAAGGTCATCCAGAAGATCTGCGCCGAGTGCGACTGCAAGATCGACGTTGAGGAGGACGGCAACGTCTTCGTTTCCTCCACCGATCTCGAGAACGCGCAGAAGGCGATCGCCATCATCGAGACCATTGCGAAGGGTCCCGAGGTCGGCGCGGTCTATACCGGCGTGGTCACCAGACTTCTCTCCTTCGGCGCGTTCGTCGAGATCGCGCCCGGCGTAGAGGGCATGGTGCACGTCAGCCAGCTTGACGTCAAGCGCGTTGAGAAGGTCGAGGACTGCGTCGCCGTGGGCGATACGATCCTTGTCAAAGTCCTGCCGATCGACGATCAGGGCAGACTCAACTTCTCCCGCCGCGATGCGCTGATCGAGGTGCAGGGCCTGACGCCCGAATATACGCCCGAGCCGCGCGCGCCCCGCAAGGAACGCAGAGACGGCGACAGAGGCGGCAGAGGCGGCGACCGCCGCAGAAGGCGCGACTGATTTTTGATACGTTAAACGACCGTCGGGGAACGCTCCGGCGGTCGTTTTCATTCCGATTTGCCGGGGCGTTCACGTCCCGGTAAATCGGAATTTGTTTACTTGACATTTTCCCGGCAGAGCAATATACTTAATACATGAAGCTGTTGATTGCTGCCGTATTTCTGACGGCGATCCCGGGAATCAAAAAGAACCGCGGCGCATTGCTTCCGCGAGAGTTTTCACAGGCGGTATTCGGTTTATGCGCCTGTCTGATTGTGTTGTCCCATTCGCTTTACAGCTTTGACGCGCTTTACGCTGTTACTGCGTACCCGGGGCAGGTTTTTCTGCTCGATCAGCTCGTGGTCGCGCCGTTTCTGTTTTTCTCAGGCTACGGGATCGTGCTTT
>JAFRTA010000382.1 GCA_017427315.1 Clostridia bacterium | reverse complement strand
TCGGTTTTTCAGGGCAGATTTTCTCCAATCCTGCCTCATCTGCCTTGATAATACGGCAGTATTGTCTGCGGCAGCTTCGTTGTCTTGAAAAAAATCTGCCGCTGAAAAACTGCTGCGCACCTTCGGACGAGGTATTTTTGAGATGTTTTTCGTTCTGAGACCGTAGCTTTGCTGACGCAAAGCAAGGGTGAAGGACGGAAAACAGCCGAAAAGAACCGTCCGAAGGCGGTTTGGGTTCAACTCTCCTTGCCCCAAGCAGCAAAGGAGCGCCTATGATGCATTTTACCGTTACCGACGGCGAAAAAGATATTTCCTCTGCCGCCGTTCTTCCCCTGCCGGAGCCGCAGTGCGGCGGCGCGGAGCTTTATAGAATAATCGTGAATGCGGATGCGCCGCGCCTGCGTATCGCGTGGACCGAGCCCATGCGCGGGCATATCGCCGTGTGGACGCCCGACTGCGGCAGAAACAGAGGTCTGCCGCAGTGGTTCCACGCGCAGAAGACCGACGCCTGCTTTTTCCGCGGCGCGCCGGTGCTCGCCGCGGTGCGCCCGGACGGGAATACGCACTGCGTCGTGTCGCTCGACGACGCTGCCGTGCATTCGTCGCTCGGGTATTACGTCGACGATTTCAGCGAACGGGATACGGTCGTATTCTTCGCGGAGCTTTTCGACGTCGGCGCGGGGTATGAAACGGTTTTGCGCATCGATAAAAAAAGCGCCCCGCTCCCGCAGGCGCTCGGCGATGTCTGGCGCAGGTGGACCGCGGGGATCGAAAAAGCCGTTTCGCTCCCCGAAGACGCGTTCGCGCCGCTGTATTCCACATGGTACGCGTTCCATCAGGACCCGAAGCAGGACGCTCTTACGCAGGAGCTGCGGCTTGCCGCCGGGCTCGGCTTCCGCACGGTGATCCTCGACGACGGCTGGCAGATCGAGGGCGGCGGCACGAAGGATTATCTCAAAAGCGGCGACTGGACGCCCGCGCCGGACAAATTCCCGGACTTCGCCGGCTTCGTGCAAAGCGCGCACGCGCTCGGTCTGAAGCTTCTGCTGTGGTTCTCCGTTCCGTTCGTCGGCTTTGAGACCGAAGCATACCGGCGTTTCCGTGATAAGCTGCTGTATGCCGAGCGGGGGTATATCAACGCCGGGACGCTCGACATCCGTTATCCCGACGTCAGGGAATACCTCGTCGGCACGTATCTGCGTTTCATCCGGGATTATGATATCGACGGACTGAAGCTTGATTTCATCGACAATTTCCGCGAGAATGAAGATACGCCCGCTTATAACGGAGAAATGGACGTTCCCACGGTCTCCGGGGCGGTAAGAAAACTGCTGGAAGAGATCTGCGCCGCGGCCGTCGGGGAAAAACCGGACTTTTTATTCGAATACCGGCAGCATTACGTCGGGCCGGAAATACTGCGATACGGCAATCTGCTGCGCGTCGCCGACTGCGCGTTCGACGCGGTGACCAACCGGATCGGCGCGGTCGATCTGCGCATGATGACGCGCGATGTCGCCGTGCATTCCGATATGCTGTACTGGAGCCCGACGGAGACGGTCGAAAACTGCGCGCTGCAGCTGCTGAACGTGATGTTCTCGACGCCGCAGATCTCCGTGCGGCTGACCGCGGCGGGCGAAGAACAGCGGCGGCTGATCGGTGCGTTTCTTGCGTATCACCGGGCGAACCGCGAAATTCTGACCCGCGGGGAGCTGCGGGCGAGCCACCCGGAGAGCGGGTACTCCGCCGTGTCGGCGGAGTGCGCGGAGAAGAACCGGCGGATAACCGTGTTGTATTCGGATTCTGCGGCGCGCTTCGACGGAAAAAACGAGGACGTGTGGAACGCGGCGGGCGGCAAAACGGCGGTGATCCAGAACGAAGACCGCGTCCGCCTGTCGGTGCGCGTTTACGACTGCTTCGGTACCCCTCTTCAGGACTTCCGGTCCGATGACGCCGCGATCGCGGTATCCGTTCCCGCAGGCGGATATCTGAATATGCGCAGAGCGCAGGATTGACGTGATCCGCCGCAGAAAAGCCTTCC
>JAFRTA010000045.1 GCA_017427315.1 Clostridia bacterium | reverse complement strand
AACGTCTTCTTTCGGGAGAGATCGATTTCGTCGTCGGCACGCACGCGCTGATCGAATCGGACGTGGCATTCCGGAACCTCGCGCTCGTCATCACCGACGAGCAGCACCGCTTCGGCGTCGAGCAGCGCACCGCGCTGGCCGAAAAAGGCGCGGATACCCACATGCTCGTCATGTCCGCGACGCCGATCCCCCGCACGCTCGGGCTGATCATTTACGGCGATATGGATATCTCGGTGCTCGACGAGCTGCCCGCGGGCAGGAAACCGATCAAAACCTACCGCGTGACGACGGGCTACCGGCCCCGGCTGTATAAATTTCTTGAAAAGCAATTCTCCGAGGGCAGACAGGGGTATATCATCTGTCCGATGATCGAAGAGGGGGAGAACACCGCCGATCTCATCCCCGCCGAGGATTATTATGAATACCTGAAGCAGAACGTATTTCCCGACCGCAGGCTCGGTCTTGTCCACGGCAAGCTGAAGGCGTCCGAAAAAGAGCGCACGATGGCGGATTTCGCCGACGGCAAGCTCGATCTGCTCGTCTCGACGACCGTGATCGAGGTCGGCATCGACGTGCCGAACGCGACGGTGATGATCGTGGAGAACGCCGACCGGTTCGGTCTCTCGCAGCTGCATCAGCTCCGCGGGCGCGTCGGCAGGGGGAAATACGAATCTTACTGCGTGCTGGTCAGCGACAATCAGAACCCGGAGACCGACGCTCGCCTGAATATCATGTGCGAGACGAACGACGGCTTTAAGATCGCGGACGAGGATCTGCGGCTGCGCGGTCCCGGCGACTTCTTCGGCGAGCGCCAGCACGGCCTGCCGCTGCTGAAGATCGCGGATATGTTCAGCGATACCGCCATGCTGACCGAGGCGCGCAAAACCGCCGAGGCGATCACGGCGGACGGCGGACTGGACCGCCCCGAGAACCGGGCGCTGAAATCCGCCGTGACCGCCCTGTTCGGGAACGGCGCGTCGAAGATGAACTGAATCGTGCGAAGCAGTCTACGGTCAACAGTCTACAGTCGACAGCACAAAAGCCATAGCTCGCGAAATATGGAAAGAATATCAAAACTGTTTTTGATAATGTGCAGATTACGACCGCTATATTAAAAATCATAAGCCGTCGACCGTCGACCGTCGACAGAACAAGAGCCATAGCTCGCGGAATGAGGAAAGAATATCAAAACTGTTTTTGATAATGTGCAGATTACGACCGCTATATTAAAAATCATAAGCCGTCGACCGTCGACCGTAGACCGTAGACCGTCAACCGTCGACCGCAAACTGCCGACCGAGACAAATGAAAAGAGGAGCACACTATGAGTACATATCGAGATCTGAATGTTTGGCAAAAAGCGATGGAATTGGCGGAATATACGTACAACCTTTGCAGTTTGCTTCCGGAGGAAGAACGCTTTGGCTTGATCAGTCAAATGCAAAGGGCGGCTGTATCCATTCCGTCAAATATCGCCGAGGGACACGGGAGAAATTCAGACAAAGAGTTTATAAGGTTTCTTATGATTGCAAACGGTTCAAAGTGTGAATTGCAAACGCAGATCCTTTTGTGTGAGAAAATCGGATATCTGAAAAGAGAAAACACCAAACAGGTGTTGGTCCTTACGGAAAAAGTGGGAAAAATGATCTATTCGCTGATGAATAGTTTGAGCGGTTGATGTTTGTGAAACGGTCGGCAGTCTACGGTTGTCAGTCTACGGCCGACAG
This sequence comes from Clostridia bacterium, assembly GCA_017427315.1. Taxonomy (GTDB): domain Bacteria; phylum Bacillota; class Clostridia; order Oscillospirales; family Acutalibacteraceae; genus RGIG2774. The sequence continues at coordinate 50,907 of JAFRTA010000045.1, read as the reverse complement.
TCTACGGTCGACAGCATAAAAGCCATAGCTCGCGGAATGAGGAAAGAATATCAACACGGTTTTTGATAATGTGCAGATTACGACCGCTATATTAAAAATCATAAGCCGTTGACCGTTGACCGTCGACCGTAGACCGTCGACCGTAGACCGTCGACGGTCGACACCAAAAAAATACAGGAGAGTAACCAATGGACAGAATCGCAAGCTTTTCAATCGACCACACCGTGCTTTTGCCGGGGATCTACACCTCGCGCATCGACGGCGACGTGACGACCTACGATCTGCGCATGCGCCGCCCGAACGTCGAGCCGGTGCTCACGAACGCCTCGATCCACACGATCGAGCACCTGTTCGCGACCTACGTGCGCAACAGCGAATTCAAGGATAAGATCATCTATTTCGGCCCCATGGGCTGCCGCACGGGCTGTTATTTCCTCGTGCGGGATATGGACCCCGCCGACGCGGTGGAGCTGACGAAGCGCGCGTTCGCGTTCATCGCGGATTACGAGGGCGGGATCCCCGGCGCGACGGCGGCGGAATGCGGCAATTACCGCGAGCATTCGCTCCCCGAGGCGAAAGCCGACGCGGCGCGGTATCTCGGGGAAATCAAAGACTGGACGGCGGAAAAGCTGAAATACTGAATTCCGCTTTTTCCCGGGATAAAAAAGGCGCGAAGCGTTTTCCCGAAACGGAAAGCCGACCGCTGAAACGGGATTGATATAACAGGTATAACAGGAGGTACGCGACAAATGAACAACATTTTCAAAGCGAGCTGGATCAAGTCGAAACGCAACAACAAATACTGCGCGACGGAATTTTTAAAGGATTTCGAAACGCAGAAAAAGATTGCGAAAGCGGAGCTGAGCGTGACTTCGCACGGCGTGTTCGTCGCCGAGCTCAACGGGAAACGCGTCGGCAGCGACGTGCTCGCGCCGGGCTGGACGAGCTATGAAACGCGCCTGCAGTATATGACCTACGACGTGACGGGGCTGTTGAAAAAAGGCAAAAACAAGCTTTCCGTCCGCGTGGGGCGCGGTTGGTATTTCCATCGGGTCAAGGCGTGGGGCAATAAAGAGCTGAAGCCGGACGAGACGGCGCTGATCTGCGCGCTGACGGTTACCTTCGCCGACGGCGGCGAAATGCTCGTGCTCTCCGGCGCGGGCTGGAAATCGCGCCGGACGCGTACCGTTTACAACGATATGTACAACGGCGAGACATGCGACCTGACGAAGCGCCGCGGCGCGCTTTCGTCGGTCGCCGTGATCCGATACCCCAAGGAGATCCTGATCCCGCTCGAGGGCGAGCCGATCCGCGAGCAGGAGCGCTTCCCGGGAGCGAAGCTGATCGTCACGCCGAAGGGCGAGAAGGTCATCGATTTCGGGCAGGAAGTCACCGGCTACGTCGAGTTCACCGCGGACGTCCCGGCGGGGACCGAGATCCGGCTGAAGCATTTTGAGGTGCTGACAAAAGAGGGCAACGTCTATACCGAGAACTACCGTTCTGCGAAGGCGCTGCTGACCGTGATCTCCGCCGGAAAGAAATTCACCTTTAAGCCGGAATACACCTTCTTCGGCTTCCGTTACATCTGCGTCGAGGGCGTTGAAGATCCCGACCCCGCGGATTTCACCGCGATCGCCGTGCATTCCGAAATGAAGCGCACCGGGCATTTCGAGTGCTCCGTGCCGCTGCTCAATCGGTTCTGTTCCAACGTGATCTGGGGGCAGAAGGGCAATTTCCTCGACGTGCCCACCGATTGCCCGCAGCGCGACGAGCGCCTCGGCTGGACCGGCGACGCGGACGTGTTCAGCCGCACCGCCGCGATCAATTACGACGTGCGCGTATTTTTCAGAAAATGGCTGCGCGACCTCGCAGCGGAGCAGACCGCGGAAGGCGCGGTCCCGAGCACCTGCCCGGTCAGTCAGTTCGGCACCGGGTACGCGAGCCCCGCGTGGGCGGATGCAGCGACGGTCATCCCGTGGGAGCTGTATAACGCCTACGGCGACGTTGAGCAGCTGCGCGAGAATTTCCCGATGATGAAAAAATGGGTCGACTATATGATCCTCGAATGCCGCCGCAAAGCGAAGGAGAAAAAAGCCGACGCCGAATACTATATGCCCTGGACCACGGGCGGTTTCGGCGACTGGCTGAGCCTTGATAAAGAGGATAACGAGGACGCGAACGGCAGGACCGACAAGGGGCTGATCGGCACCGCGTATCTTGCGCTTGGGCTGCGCATCGTCGCCGAAGCGGGAAAGATCCTCGGAAAAGATATGTCATTTTATGAAAACTTTTATGAGCATACTGTCGCGTTCTTCCGCAAAGAATATATGCGGAACGGCCGCATGAAGCAGGATACGCAGACCGCCGCGGTGCTCGCGCTGTGCTTCGGCCTGACGGACGATCCCGCGGCGACCGGCGCGCAGCTCGTCGCGGACGTGAAAGAGCACGGCAGGCTTACGACGGGCTTCATCGGTTCGGCTTACCTGCTCAACGCGCTGACGACGGCGGGCGCGGATGAGCTTGCCGTCACGCTTCTGCTGAAAGATACCTATCCGTCGTGGCTGTATCCGGTCACCATGGGCGCGACCACGGTATGGGAGCGCTGGAACGGCATCCATCCCGACGGGCATTTCGCCACGCCGGGCATGAATTCCTACAACCATTACGCATACGGCAGCGTTTACAGTTGGATGTTCCGCCGTCTCGCGGGCGTCACGCCCGCCGCGCCCGGCTATCGCGCGGTCACGTTCGCGCCGTATACGGATGCGCGCATCGAACGCGTCTGCGCTTCGATCGAAACGGATCTCGGCACGGTCGCGTCGAAGTATGAGCTCAAAGACGGCGTATGGACGTTTGAATTCACCGTTCCCGAAGGCTGCGAGGCCGTCGCGGAGCTCGGCGGCGAACGCTTCGCGCTGAAGGCCGGCGTGAATACGTTTGCGCGCGCAGCGCAATAGGCGAAATTTTGTTCTCGTAAAATGCGGTAAATTCGTAAAGTTTTTATGAACGCGGATTGTCGACATTTACAAAATATTCAATTTTCGTCCGATTTCGCAAATCTGTGATTGCATTTCCGACAATATATGCTATAATGATATAGTACCATACTGTATATTGTGTCTTCTTGCGGAGATAAGAGGTCGGTTCGGTCTCCGCAAGACTTTCTGTTGATATAACAGACGGCCGCTGCGGCCGGAACGGAAAGCGCGGAGAGGACCGAGCCTCCCGAGAACAGTATCCCGCTTTTCCATGATTTTAAACGTTAGGAAGTGCTTCCATTTTGGATAAATTCGTGATCAACGGCGGCAGACGGCTGTTCGGCGAAGTGCCGATCAGCGGCGCGAAGAACGCCGCCGTTGCGATCATTCCGGCGACGCTGCTGGCAAAGGGCAAGTGCCGGGTCGACAATATCCCCGAGATCAGCGACGTGCGTCTGATGTTCAAAACGCTGGAATATCTCGGCGCGAGCGTGCGGCTGATTCACCCGGGCTGCTACGAAATCGACACTTCGTCGATCTCCACCACCGAGGTCCCGGGCATGTACGCGCAGAAAATGCGCGCGTCCTATTATTTCCTCGGCGCGCTGCTTGGCAGATGCGGCAAGGCAAGCGTCGCGATGCCCGGCGGCTGCGATTTCGGCGTCCGCCCGATCGACCAGCACCAGAAGAGCTTTGAAGCGCTCGGCGCGCGGGTGAATCTCGAAAGCGGCCGTATCTCCACCGATGCGAAGGAACTGAAAGCAGGGCATATCTATTTCGACGTCGTTACCGTCGGCGCGACGATGAACGCGATGCTCGCCGCCGTTACGGCGGAAGGGCAGACCGTGATTGAAAACGCGGCGAAGGAGCCGCATATCGTCGACCTGGCAAACTTCCTGAACCTGATGGGCGCCGACGTGCGCGGCGCGGGCACCGATACGATCAAGGTGCGCGGCGTCAAAGAGATGCACGGCTGCGATTACTCCATTATTCCCGATCAGATCGAAGCGGGTACCTATATGGTCATGGCGGCGGCCGCGGGCGGCGACGTCACGATCAAGGGCGTGATCCCGAAGCATCTGGAATCCATCACCGCAAAGCTGCAGGAGTGCGGCGCGACGGTCGAGGAGTTCGACGACAGCGTCCGCGTCGCCGCCGAGGGCAGACTGACCAAGTGCAACGTCAAGACGATGCCGCACCCCGGCTTCCCGACGGATATGCAGCCGCAGATCGCCGCGATGCTGGCGAGCTGCGAGGGAACGAGCATCGTTTCCGAAAGCATCTGGGACAACCGCTTCCGCTATATCGAGCAGCTTCTGCGCATGGGCGCGCAGATACACGTCGAGGGCAAGGCCGCCATTATCGAAGGCGTTCCCTATCTGAAGGGCGCTCCCGTCCGGGCGGACGACCTGCGCGCCGGCGCGGCGATGCTCATTGCCGGGCTGACGGCGCGCGGCACCACGGAGATCGAGAATATCCACCTCATCGAGCGCGGATACGAGCACGTCGTCGAGAAGATGACCGCGATCGGCGCGGATATCCGCCGCGTCCGGTACGACGAACCCGCAGCGCTCGGCACGTCCGCCGTGTAAGGCTCCGCAGCGCCGAAAACGGTTTTTACGAAACGGAACGACCGCAGCGCGCGCCCCGCAACGCGGGACGCGCGCAAAACGGAACATCAGCCGATAAGCCTCCATAGTTTAATGGATAGAATAAACCCCTCCTAAGAGTCTGAAACGTCAATCCCTTTTTCGAATTTGGAGATTGACACAAGTACAACTGAATAGTAATCTGCCTCCTTAGTTAAATGGATATAACATGCCCCTCCTAAGGGCAAGTTGTGGGTTCGATTCCCGCTGGGGGTGCCAAAAAGTCCTTGTAAATCAAGGACTTTTTCATTTTCTTCTGACGAGTTGCAATTGCAGGCGGGCAAACTCCGTTGAATGCGAACTCGTGTTTTGTTTTTTCAAAAACACTCATTTTTTCGCTTTTTCTTGCTAATAGAATTAGCAGGATTTTTTCCTTTTTACCCCTCTGCTAATCACCCTGCTAATTTTCACCTCTTATTTTTTTCACTCGCTTGCTAATCGCAAACGGAGAACTACGCGAGTTCAATCGTTTGATAAACAGTAAAACGGAGCAAAAAAACATACCTGATATAGCACGAATTGACGCCAAAAGAAAAGGAACACAGCCTTCTCAGAGACCATGTTCCGTTAATATTAGCGATTATTACTTCTTATCCTTCAAAAGTCCTTTCAGAAGCGCCATAAGCTCCGGCGAACTCCCGATTGCTTTTGCAAGCTCTATTGCTTCGTCCGATACATCATTTTCACTTTGTGTTTGGTTTTCACAATTCGTACCGTTTCCGCCATAGAAGGCTTCTTCAAGTCTTTCTGCGTTTCTTCTTCTGTCGTCGTCCATAATATGAGCATAGCGGTCTGTAACCATCGTGGCCTGTGCGTGTCCCATATCTCTCTGTACCGCCTTAATATCGCCTCCGCTGAGCTTCAGCTTATACGTTGTACTTGTGTGGCGCAGACTGTGAAATACGACTCTCGGTAAACCGTTCTCACTAATGAGCTTCTGAAACATTCTTGTAATAACGCTGCCTTCCATCGGACGCCCGTTGGCAGAGCAGATTACAAGATCATATCAAAAGAGCGGAGAGGGATTGTATCAAACGCTTGCTCCCAATACAATGATAGCGATTGAAAACGCGAAGACGTTGGAAAAAGTCTGTGTGAACGCTGGTTACCTGCCGCATACGGTTGAGTTTTCACCATCAACTGAGATTTATATCTAATGAAAAAAACTGCGCCGGTGTAATATCCAAAGCGCCGCAGATCCTGAAAAGAGTCGCAAGACTCGGATATTGTTGCCAGTTTGTGAGTTCATTATGAGTAGTATACTTCATTTTTTATCGGAAAATGCAGCAATATCCGCCTTTGACACGGTTCAAGGGCGGTCTTTTTATTCTCCTGTTCTCTCACTCGCAAAAGGGGGGCTATTTTATAAAATTTGAAAACCACTTGACATAATGTATCGCACGCGATATAATATCAAAAGAATGAGTCGCGTGCGATATAATTATAGTGAGGCAATAACAGAATGAAAGAGAAATATGCGGCGCTTCGACTGAAAAATCAGCTTTGTTTCCCGATTTACGCCGTATCGAATATGATAACGCGAAAATATAAGCCGTATCTCGACGAGCTTGATCTCACATATACGCAGTATATCGTGATGATGGTGCTGTGGGAACAGGGACAAACGAACGAAAAGTTCCTTTGTGAAGCGCTTTGCCTTAAATCTAATACGGTTACCCCGCTCTTAAAAAAACTGCGGGACAAGGGGTATATCGAAAAAACAAAGGATAAAGACGACGAGCGAAATCTCGTCATTACGCTGACAAAGGCGGGTAAAGAGTTGCAGGACAGGGCTCTCAGCGTGCCGGAATGTATTGCAAAGGAGTTTCATCTGACTCAGGACGAAGCGATGGAGCTTTACAGAATACTATATAAGCTGCTCGACGAAGAAAAAAATAAATAAACGGAGGATAAACGCAAATGAAAACGGTCTATGATTTTACGGTGAAGGACAGAACGGGGGAAGATGTATCTCTGTCGGATTACAGAGGCAAGGTTCTGCTGATCGTGAACACCGCCACGGGCTGCGGTTACACCCCGCACTATGAACCGCTGGAGGCAATGTACCGCGATCTGAAGGACAGGGGCTTTGAAATCCTCGATTTCCCCTGTAACCAGTTCGCGAATCAGGCTCCAGGCGACGCGGAAAAAATACATCAGTTCTGCACACTGAAATACGGTGCGGACTTCCCCCAATTCAAGAAGATTGACGTCAACGGCAAAACCGCCGAGCCGCTTTTTGAGTTTCTGGCAACGGAAAAGCCATTCGCGGGCTTCGGCGAGGATAAAAGTACGGCGGTCCTGCGGCGTTTTTCCAAGCTGAATAATCTGAGATTCGGTGATAAAGCGTACATAAAATGGAATTTCACCAAATTCCTGATCGACCGTGAGGGCAAGGTCGTCGCCCGCTTTGAGCCCACCACGGATATGAAAGAAGTCAGAAAAGCCGTGGAAGCAATGCTGTAAAATACTGGAGGAAGAGAAAATGAAGTTTGCAGTCAGATACTATACAAAAACCGGTAACACCAAACGGCTGGCGGAGGCTGTCGCCGATGCGCTCGGCGTGGAGGCGCTGCCCCTCAGTGAACCTGTCACGGAGCCGGTCGATCTCCTGTTCCTCGGCAACTCCTATTACGCCTTCAGCATCGACCCGGAGGTGAGAAGTTTCGTACAGTCGCTGGACAAAAGCAAGGTCGGCAAAATCGTCAATTTCGGTTCCGCCGCCATGCTGAATTCCACTTATAAAAAAGTAAAAGCGGAAGCGGACAAGGCTGGAATTCCGATGGAAGAAAGAGAATTCCACTGCCGCGGCGAATTCAAAGGCGTACACAAGGGCAAACCTGACGCGGAAGACCTGAAAGCCGCCGCTGATTTTGCCGGATCGTTTCTTGACAGAGAAGAGGCAGACGAAAAAAAATGATGAAGACAATGGAAATCATCAGCGCAAGAAGGAGCGTTCGCACCTTCAGCGGAGAGCCGCTGAAGGAAGAGGATGCGCGGAAGATCCTGACGTTTGCCGAAAAGGCGGAAAACCCGTATCATCTGCCGATCACATGGGTATTGCTGGATAGAGAAAAGACCGGGCTTTCCAGCCCGGTGATCGTCGGGGAAGACAGATATATCGCGGGCAAAATGCATCGTGCCCCTCACGCGGAAGAAGCGTTCGGCTATTCGTTTGAAAAGATCGTGCTTTACGCGCAATCCTTGGGCGTCGGAACAACCTGGATCGCGGGAACGATGAATCGCGCCTCTTTTGAAAATGCGGTTGGTTTAGCCCCGGATGAGGTAATGCCTTGCGTAAGTCCCCTTGGGTATCCGGCAAAAAAGATGTCGCTGCGCGAAAGCATGATGCGCAGAGGCGTGAAAGCGGACAGCCGCCTTCCGTTCAACGAACTGTTTTTCAAGGGTTCATTCAACCGTTCCGCTTCTTTTGAGGAAGCCGGAAAATGGCGGGAAGCGTTGGACGCGGTCCGTTTGGCTCCCTCCGCTGTCAACAAGCAGCCATGGCGTGCCGTGATCTGCAGCGACCGGGTTCATTTCTATGAAAAGCGCAGCAAGACGCGGTCGGACGACGAATGGGATATCCAGAAGATCGATATGGGGATTGCGTTATGCCATTTTGCACTTGCTGCCGGTGAGTGCGGAATAAAGGTTTCTTTCCGTTTGGAGGATCCCGGTTTTTCGGAAGACGCAAACATGATATATATCGCAACTTACGCGGACGAGGAAGCGGCGGCGAAATGAAAGAACCGTTCAACATCCAAAAATATATGTCGCGGGGTGTGGCAAAGGTCGTTGCCGGCTCTCTGATCGCGACTGCAACAAACAAAAAAGAAGCGGCGTATATGCGCTTTTTCGCGAGATCTGCTTTCCGTGCGTCAAAAAAGCGCGCGGCGGCGGAAAAAGCGGGAGAGCATATCCCGCCGTTCTTGATCGCCAGCATCACGGGCAGATGCAATCTTCACTGCGCGGGCTGTTATTCCCGCGCAAATCACACCTGTGGAGACCGGGAGCCCGAGCAGCTTATGCGGGCGGAGGAATGGGACCATATTTTTGCCGAGGCGAAGGAGTTGGGGATCAGCTATATCCTTCTGGCAGGCGGCGAGCCGATGCTGCGTTACGACGTGCTCAACGCTGCGGCGAAATACCCTGATATCCTGTTCCCGATCTTCACCAACGGTACCTGCCTCAACGACAGGTACCTGGCGCTGCTGAATGAGCACCGGAACCTGTTGCCTGTCATCAGCATCGAGGGCGGCAAAGACGCCACCGACGCCAGGCGCGGTACCGGCGTATATGACAAAGTCACCGAAGCCATGTGGCGACTCAAACAAAACGGGATGGTCTTCGGCACGTCGGTGACGGTAACAAAAGACAATATGCACGAAGTGTGTTCGGACGGTTTTGCGGGCGAACTGTACGAAAAGGGCTGCCGGGTAATCATTTTCGTGGAATACGTTCCCGCTGACGGTGAAAGCGAACACCTGGCCCCCGGCGAGCCGGAACAGGCGTGGATACAGCGTCAGGTCCGCGCGCTGCGGCGCAAGAACCGCCGGATGGTATTGATCTCTTTCCCCGGAGACGAGAAAAGCTCTGACGGGTGCGTGGCGGCGGGACGCGGCTTCTTCCACATCAACGCCCATGGCGGCGCGGAACCCTGCCCGTTTTCACCTTATTCTGATTGTAACGTCCGCGATTCTTCGATCCGAGAGGCGCTGCGCTCTCCGCTGTTTTACGCGCTGAACGCGCAGGGGCTTTTGAAGGACGACCATATCGGCGGCTGTACGCTTTACGCCAACCGGGAGCGGGTGGAGCAACTGATCAATCAATCATAGCGAAAAATGGAAGAACGGAGAAGGTTATATACAATGGATCCAAATGATATGAAAACCTTATTGAAAGCCCAGCAGGGAGAGCTGGACGCAGTACTGATGTATAACGCACTCGCAGACAAGGTCAAGGACAAAAACGACGCAGAGACCTTCCGCCAACTTGCCGCGGAGGAGGGCCGACACGCCGCCGTGTTCAAAAAACTTACGAATCAGACGCTGAAACCGAAAAAGACGCTTGCAACGGTGGTTCCGCTGCTTAATAATGTGCTTGGCAAAAAGCGCCTTTACCCGATTATCGCCAAATTCGAATACGGAGCCGTCAATACCTATCGACCCGTTGCCGAAAAATATCCTGAAGTCGAATCCGTGAAAAACGACGAACACCGCCACGGAGATATGGTTTCGGAACTTTTGTAATAAGCAGCGGCAACCAATCGACGGTCGTCAATCCTCATAATGACGAACAATAATAAAACAAATGAAAGGAACATGTTAAAATGAAAATTGCTGTATTGAACGGAAGTCCGAGAAAAGTTAACACGTCCGCAATGGTACAGGCGTTGTATTGTTCTAATATGGCGGCTTAAACTTTTTCCGGATCGATTTTGATAACCTGATAATTCTTTTGCTTCGCTCTGCCGACAGCGTATGAGATATAGCTGGGGGAACCATTCCAGACTGAGACCAGAACATAAGAATTGTTTATTGTAGTTGATAATAATTGCATTCCATGTTGAATCCGAACGCTCGGCTATCTACGTATCAAACGACTTTTTTCACTTCTCTGCTAATCAAATTTGCTAATCTTGATGATTTTATAGCATTATTTTCGGCATAAAAACATTGTGTTGGAATCGTTCGACAAATGCCGAAAGTCCTTGTTTATCAAGGTTTTTTAAACACTCGGGATCAAGTCGTTGTGTTGGCGGAGGCTGTCTCCTAAGGGTTAGATGTGGGTTCGATTCCCGCTGGGGGTGCCAGATCTTTTGCAGACGGACCTTGTTCCGGGTTCGTTTCGGCGCCCGAAAGAGGCGCCGTGGAAAAAACCGCCGGAAGGCGGTTTTTTCAATGATGCGTTCCGGTTTTTACGGCATGCGTTCCTGCGGAACGGGCGGGACCCGTTCGGTATGATACCGCGCAGGGGCGGCGGCGTACGGCGTCGCCGGATACGGAACGCATATCGTTCCCGGAGCCGAGGCATGCGCGGGCGCGTTTTTCGACGGGACGGGACGAAAAGAACCGGGAGCGTCCTTTCGGAAGGATCTTCCCGGTTCTTCTCGTCTTTTTTCGTTTCTTTGCGGTTGTGGAAAACGGCCGTTCCCGGTCCGTATCCGCGGCGAATCGGCTTATCCGTTGAAAAGGTACAGGATCTTTACAAAGAATGAAGTGATCACGTCCAGAATGCCGTCAAAGAATTCTTTGATTTTATCTATCGTTCCGCCCTGTCTCTCATATTAAATTCGGCAGGCATATTATAGTATATCGGCTTGACGGATTCAATAGATTTGCCGCATATTGCTGCGGATAAACCGAAAACCGTCCGACGCAGCTTGTTACGGCGGCGCCGGACGGTTTTTTCGGGTGTATCCGTTCGCTTCGGCGGGAAAACCGGCGCGGTGCGGATCAGAACAGGTCGACGCCTGCCATCGTCATCATCATCACGACGAAATCCTCTTCTTTATAACCGCCGTTCCGGAACGCGAAAATATACGGCTCGGGGGATTCCGTGAAATTCTTATACGTTGCCGTCTCGCTGCCGTTGACGATTGCCAGAAGCGTTCTGCCGTTGAAATAATAGACGGAGGTCCCCTTCGTATAAACGTCCGCGGCCTGACCGTCCCATTCGCCGGCGCTCTTGACGTAGCCGTCTTCGAGCAGCTTTGCGGGCGTGGGCATTTCGGGAAGGAACGAGAACGCTTCCCCGAGCATTTCCTTGAAATCGATTTTTTCTCCGCCGCCCTGCATCTCTATCATTCTTTCCAGGTCCTTTTGGTCCGAAACCGTCAGCACGGCGTACTGTTTCCCCTCGTGGTCGATGAAGATGAAATCGCCGTTCGGCAGATACAGTATGGCCATATTCAGCCCCGTCATGGAGGCTTCCGCAAAGACCGTTTCGCCGAGACGGCCGAACGAGCCGCCGAAACCGCTCAGATCGGTCATCTCGAAATAGTAATCTTTATAATACTCCAAATCGTCCAGCTTCGCCGCGGCGCGCAGGAGAATACGGGCGTCCGCGGAGTTGACCTTGCCGTCGCAGTTGTAATCCGCCAGCGCGAGGTGCGCTTCGTCGAGCGTTTCGAGCTTCGCGGAATACCGCAGCAGGAGACGCGCGTCGGCGGCGTTTGCTTTGCCGCTGTCGTTGATATCTCCGAGCACCGCCGAGGCGCAGACCGTGCTCACGCCGAGCGCCGTGACCGCCGCGGTTGCGGCGCAGACGATTTTTTTGAACAATCCTTTCATTTTTATCCCTCTTTCTTTATCGGAGTGCTTTTAATATATCATTTCCCGTCCGGTTTTGCAAGTGAAAGATATTGACTGATTTGTGAACAATATGAAAAAACGGCGCACCGTCTGACGGCGCGCCGAAAACAGCATAAGCTGAACGGATCAGTTGAACAGGTTCATCGTTTTGAAGAAGTTCAGAATCAGTCGAAGGATCCGGAAGAGCCACTGGAAGATGTTGTTTTTGGAATCCTCGGTGACGCCGGAGACGACGGGTTCGATATCGGTCGTGGTCATTGCTGCGCCGTCGACCTTGAAGATCCTGCCGACGAGCGTGTAATTCTCGTCGCTGCTGTCGATATTGTCGGTATCGTCGTCGAGATAATCGAACGCGTAGACGAGATTGCCCGCAGTCCTGTTTTCATAAATGTCGGCGGCATAGGTGACGGCCTCGTCGGAATTCAGCTTCGGCAGGGGAGAACCGACGACCGGGTTCGCGAAGAGCCTCACGCCGAGGATATACTCCGCTTGGTCGAAGTCCTGCGCTTCGGTGGGGACGCCCTTGAGGCATTCTCTGTAGCCCTTCTGCACGAGCAGCACGACGTAGTAATCCTCGCCGTAGATGCCGTTCTGACGCTCGAAAATATTATCGGTCGCAGGCATTTTTCCGTTGTAGCCGTTCACGCCGTAAAGGTTGTAGCCTTCTTTGGTCGCGGTCGCCGGGAAGTGCATATACACGCGGCGCAGGGTGAAGTTGGGATAGACGTTTTCGCCCTCGGGGGTCTTGCCCTCGGGAATGGCGACCCGGTAGCTGTAACCCATGGGCAGAACGTATCTGCCGGTCACCTCGTTGGGGGTGATGACCTTCCCGTTGGAAGTCACGGTAATATGCTGCTCGTACTTCTGCGCGATCTCGATCGTGAACTCAAAGAAATTCTCGTCGATGCCGCGAAGCTCGCCGGTATAGTTGGGCGCGCCGAACTTCGACATATCGTAGAAAATCGTGTAATCGGGCTCGGAGCTTTCGTCGTCGCCCTCTTTGGGGAAGACAACGGGTTCATGGTCGCAGACGTCGTCGGGCGACTTCACATGGTCCCCGTTGCATTTGAACGCCACGGTGTATTTCAGGGAACCGTCTTCGTTATAAATGATGGGCAGCGTAATCGAGTTGCCCGCCGCGCTCGCCGAAACGGCGAAGACGAAAGAACACACAATCAGCGTCAGAGCGAGAAAAACGGAAAGCGCTTTTTTCATATAAAAACCTCCTGTTCGGATGGCGCCGTATGCGGACGGCGCTTTTTTCCTTTCCGTATAGATTATAATTTGAACGCCGGGATTTGTCAAGCTGAAACGCCGCGCTTTCTGTGAATTTACGGATTGTTTAAAAAAACGGAACGAGTTTTCCGCAAACTGTTTTTATTTTGTTAAAACGGCGCAAACTTGCGTTAATATTCAAATTAACACTTGACCTTTTTCGGGTTTGCGTATATAATAAATATACTGTTTCATTTTATGAAGCCTAATTTCTGTCATGCGGCGTGTGGGTCCTGTGCGGCGGATCGCCGCGAACCATGTCAGGCGGGAAACCGAGCAGCATTAAGCGGTCTGACCGTGCGACACAGCTCGCCTGCACGACGCATGACAGAGGTTAGGCTTTTTTCTGAAAACAATGTTTTTTACGGAGCGGATTCGGGATGTATCAGGTCCTTTACCGGAAATACCGCCCGCAGACGTTCGACGACGTCGTCGGGCAGCCGCAGGTCACAAAAGTCCTTGCCGAGCAGGTGCTCTCGGGCAGGGTCTCCCACGCGTACCTTTTCACCGGCTCCCGCGGGACCGGCAAAACGACCTGCGCGCGTATTTTTTCCAAAGCGGTCTGCTGCCGCAGTCCGAAAAACGGCGAGCCCTGCGGCAAGTGTGATATCTGCCGCGGCATCGACGGCGGCAGCGTGCTCGACTATACCGAGATCGACGCCGCGAGCAACCGCAGCATTGAGGACGTGCGCCGTATCCGCGAGGAAGCGTGGATTTCGCCCGCGCAGGCGAAATACCGCATTTACGTGCTCGACGAGGTACATATGCTGACCAACGAAGCGTTCAACGCGCTTCTGAAGATTCTCGAGGAACCGCCCGAGCATGTGATATTCATTCTTGCGACCACCGACGTGCAGAAGCTGCCCGGCACGATCCTTTCCCGCTGCCAGCGGTTCGATTTTATGCGGATCGAACCGCAGCTCATCGCCGAGCGTCTGCGCTCCGTCGCCGCCGCCGAGGGGCGGGAGTTGACCGAGGCCGGCGCGGCGATGATCGCCGGCATGGCGGACGGCGCGATGCGCGACTCCCTTTCGATCCTCGACCGGTGCATGAGCGAGCCCGGCGTGATCGATGAAAACGCCGTCGCCGCGGCGGTCGGCCTCGTCGGCAAAGACGCGCTTTTTGCGCTGGCTGACGCGATCTGCGCCGGCGACAGCGCAGAGGCGATCCGGCTTGTGAACGAGTTCCACCGCGCCTCCTGCGACAGCGAACGGCTCTGTTCGGAGCTGCTCTCGCATTTCCGCAATTATATGATTGTGCGCGCCGTGAAGCGGCCCGAGCTCATCGTGGTCTGCACGCGGGCGGATATGCAGAAATATAAACAGCGCGCGGCCTCCGTGCCGCTTGAAAAAATCCTGTTTTACGTGGACGTTCTCGGCGAGACGGCGGAAAGGCTCAAACGCAGTGTGAACGGCGTCGTGGATGCGGAAATCGCGATCCTGCGGCTTTGCCGGCCGACGCTTGCCGAAACGGAATCCGCGATGCTTGCCCGAATCGCGGCGCTCGAACAGCGGGTCTCGGAGCTGGAAACGCGTCCGGCCGTGCGGACCGCCGCTGTGTCCCGACAGGCGGAAAAAGCGGAGAAAAATGCGGACGACGGGCCTCTGCCGCCGCCGTTCGACGCGGAAGCGGACGAAGACGACGGGCCTTTGCCGCTGCCGTTCGACGCGGAGGCGGACGAAGACGACGGGCCTTTGCCGCTGCCGTTCGACGCGGAGGCGGATGAAGATGACGAGCCTTTGCCGCTGCCGTTCGACGCGGAAGCGGATGAAGATGACGAGCCCTTGCCGTTGCCGTTCGACGCGGAAGCGGACGAAGACGACGAGCCTTTGCCGCCCTTTGCGGCGGAGACGGAGGAGTTCGGAGACCCTCCGCCGGAGGAGCCGTTCACGCTGCCGTTCGACGCAGACGAGGCGGAAGCTGCGCCGCCCCGCGCCGCACAGGGCGGGAATCCCGCGCCTGCGGGCACGCATCCGTTCGCGCGGTGGTCTGCGGTCTGCGAAGAAGCGGTCCGCATCTCGCCGATGTTTTCCGGGATCCTCCCGGAGTTTTCCGCGGCGGAGGTCGGCAATACGATGCGGCTGTCTTCCCGGACGCCGATGTTCCGCAGTATTCTGCTCGGCAACAAAACGCTTACGGACGCGCTCAAGCGCGCCGTGAAGGCCGTTACCGGCAGAGATTACGAAATCGAAATCGAATAAGTCGTATCGGTCGGATATTATTCAGGAAAGGATTTTGAATATGAAAGCAAGAATCCCCGGCGCGCCCGACAGGGGCAGCATGATGAAAAAGATGCAGGAAATGCAGGAGAATATGCAGCGCGTGCAGGAAGAGGTCGAAAACAGCGAGTTTTCGGCGTCCGCCGGCGGCGGCGCCGTTGAAGTCTCCGTCAACGGAAAAAACGAAGTACTCTCGGTAAAAATCAGCCCCGACGTGGTGGACCCCGAGGATACGGAAATGCTTGAGGACCTGATTATGGCGTCCGTCAACGAGGCGCTGCGCAAGGCGGCGGAGACGATGGAACGCGAAATGGGAAAGGTCACCGGCGGCATGCCCGATCTTTCCGGTCTGGGCGGCCTGCTCTGATTCCCGAATTATCCGTAAAGGAGCTTTTTTATGGCGCAGGGAGCGGCGCCGCTGCGAAAACTTGCCGAGAAATTCGCCCGCATGCCGGGTATCGGCAGAAAGACCGCGCAGCGGCTGGCTTATTATATCATATCTCTTCCCGCGGAGGAGTCCAGGGCGCTTGCCGACGCGATCACCGAGGCTTGCGCGAATATCCATCGCTGTCCGGTATGCTGCGATTATACCGAGGGAGAAAAATGCGCGATTTGTGATGACGACCGCCGCGACGCGGGGCTCGTCTGCGTGGTCGAGCAGCCGCAGGATCTTCTTGCGATTGAGCGCACGCGGGAGTTTAAGGGCGTATATCACGTGCTGCACGGCGCGATATCGCCGCTGGACGGGATCGGTCCCGATCAGCTTACGGTCAAGCAGCTTCTCGCCCGCGTTTCATCCGGCACGGTGCGCGAGGTCATCATGGCGACCGATTCCGATACCGAGGGCGAGACGACGGCGATGTATCTTTCCAAACTCATCAAGCCCTTCGGCGTGCTCGTCACGCGGCTTGCCTACGGTATTCCCGTCGGTTCCGATTTGCAGTACGCCGACGAGGTCACGCTTTCGCGCGCGATCGACGGCAGGCGTGAAATGTAGGCGTTTTTTGCGGGAAATCGGAGAGCGGACGACCGGACAGGGAAGATAAAATTCAGGGACCGGTCATTTCATTTAATTCAGTAAATGCCGACCGGCTGCCGCGGGCGGTAGGGGACGTGGCCGATAGCCGAAAAAGAAACCGATCGTTTTCTATTTACGGTATTTTGATATCTGCATGAATAAACAGTTTTTCAAAGACAACGCGCCGCTGCTTGTCGGCATGGCGGTTACCGCGGCGGGCGTCACCTCTGCCGGGATCGTGTTTCATCAGTCGTTTTTCAGAATCCTGCCGCTGTATGTTTCCCTTGTCGTCGGGCTTTTGCAGTCGCGCATGATCCGCTATGCAAGCCTGATCGGGGGCGTCAATTCCGTGCTCTACGCGCTTGTTTATGCGCACTACCATCTTTACGCTTCCGCCGCCTATGCGCTGCTCGTCTCCTGCCCGATCCAGATCGTCACTTTCATCCGGTGGAGTCGGAAACCATGGGGGCAGTCGACGGTCTTTCGGGCGCTGACGGTGAAGCAGCGGATTGTCACGGGAGCGGTTTTTGCCGGTCTTCTGGTCGGTCTCGGCCTTGCGCTGCCCCTGCTCGGCGGTGAGCACACGTTTCTCGACAGCGCGGTGACGCTGCTCGGGATTCTGACTTCCCTGCTCACGATGCTTTCTTATAAGGAATATGCTTTGCTGATGGTTGCGGGCGGCGTTTTATCTTCCGTACTATACGTTTCCATGATCCCCAACCACCCGGAGCAGACGACCTATCTGATCTTCAATCTGTATTCGCTGACCTGCTGCACACTGGCGTTCTTCCGTATCCGGAAATTGTATGCCGAGCAGCGGAAGACGCAGGCACAAATGAAATAAGAATAATCGGGAGTGGATATATGGATAAAAAATACGCCATTACTTACGACGTCGGCACGACGGGCGTAAAATGCTGCGTTTTCGTGCTCTCCGACCGGGTCGAGATCCTCGGCAGCGCCTCGGCGGGGTACCCGCTTTACGTTCTGCCCGACGGCGGCGCGGAGCAGGACCCGGACGAATGGTGGGCGGCCATGTGCGCAACCACCGCCGTCGCGGTGGAAAAATCGGGGATCCCCGCGGAGCGCATCGAAGGCATTTCCTTTTGTTCGCAGATGCAGGGACTTGTGCTTGTCGACAAAGACGGCGTTCCCGTGCGCCGCGCGATGAGCTATATGGACCAGCGCGCGCGGGAGGAGCTGAAAAAGGGCATGGCGCACGGCGCGCAGATCGCCGGCGCGAATATCCCGAAGCTTCTGAAATCGTTGAAGATCACCGGCGCGGTCGCCGCGTCGGTCAAGGACCCCATATGGAAATATAAATGGATCGAGGCGCACGAGCCGGACAATTTCGCCCGCGCGTATAAATGGCTCGACGTAAAGGAGTATCTGATCTGCCGTATGACCGGCAGATGCGTGATGACCTACGATTCGGCGTTCGGCGCGCTGCTGCTCGATATCCGTAAAAAAGAGTGGAGCCGCGCGATGTGCGATATGCTCGGCGTGAACTTCGCTCATCTGCCGGAGCTGATCGCCGCGACCGAAAAGGTCGGCGGGCTTCGGGAGCGGGAAGCCGCCGAATTGGGGCTCAAGCCGGGCACCGCGGTATTCGGCGGCGGGGGAGACGCGTCGCTGATCGGCGTCGGCGCCGGCGCCACGGAAATCGGCGACACGCACATTTATTCCGGAACCTCGGGCTGGGTCTCGACCGTGACGGATAAAAGCGTGGTCGATACCTCCGCAATGCTTGCCGCCATCGTCGGCGCGGACGCGGCGCGCTACAATTATTTCGCGGAGCTTGAAACGGCGGGCAAATGCCTCGAATGGGTCAAGGACCATCTTGCGCTCGACGAAATCGGCATCTACCTGCAGAAAACGCACATAGCGGACGAATACGAGGGCAAATACACGAGCCTTTACGATTATATGACCGAGATCATCCTGCGCGTCCCCGCAGGGAGCGGCGGCGTGATCTTCACCCCGTGGCTGCACGGCAACCGCTGTCCGTTCGAGGACCCGAACGCACGCGGAATGTTCTTCAACCTCAGTCTCGACACCGGGAAATCGGAGATGATCCGCGCGGTGGTCGAGGGCGTGTGCTATCATCTGCGCTGGTTCCTCGAAACGGAGGATAAAAAGGTTCCCGGCGGGAATACGTTGCGGTTCGTCGGCGGCGGGGCGCTGTCCCCTGCGACCTGCCAGATCCTCGCGGACGTGACGGGCAAAACCGTCGAAACCGTCGCGAGCCCGCAGAACGTCGGCGCGGTCGGCGCGGCGGTCACGGTCGCCGCGGGGCTCGGTTTGATTTCCGGCGTGCGGGACGCGAAGCGGCTGATACCCGCCGACCGGGTGTATAAGCCCGATCCCGCGCCGAAAGGGATTTATGATAAACAGTTTGAGGTCTACAAGAACCTCTATAAATCCAATAAGAAGAATTTTGCCGCGCTGAACGGCTGAAAGGGAGAATAACGCTTATGCTTGAAATCAATGACGTCATGTCCTCCGTTTACAAGGGAATCGCCGTGAAAACCGGCGAATTCGGCTTTGCTCCGGCGTTCCCGGAGGGCGTTAAGGTGAACGAGCTGCCGCTGCGCACGAGAGACGGCGGCGCCTGCTTTATCGACTACGCGGGCAGCAAGGGAAAGCTGCGCCTGCTTTACAGCGAGGGGAAGATTTTCCTTCTGCTGGGCGACGAGAACGCGTCCGATACCGACGATAAATCGTTTTCAAAGCTGTCGACCTCGCTGATGCTGCTTGATGAATACGACGAGCGTGACGTCAGGAGCGTAACGAATGAGATCATCGAAACGCTCGACGATAATTTCGGCGTCAAGGAGCTTGCCGCCAAGACAAACAAGCTGCCCGCCACCGTATCGAAAGCGGCGGTCAAGGGCGGCTCGATGAGCTACGACCCCGCGACGCTTGCCGCGCGCATCGTGATGATCTATCCGGAGCTCAAGAACGCGCTGAAGGAGAATTACGCGGCTTACGGCGAGCTGCTGCCGGAGGATTTCTTCCTGAACCACGCAAACGCCTGTATTATGCAGACGATTCGGCAGAACGACCCGAAGGCGATGCGCCGGCTGTTCAACCAGCTTTCGGATATTTTCGAAAACGGCACCAACGAAGTGCAGAATCTGATCGCCGTCACCATTCTCGGCTCGATTCGGAACGATCCCGCGATTATGACGGAGATCATCCCTTATTTGAGCGATTCGATGGTCGAGCCCGTAATCGAGGTCAATAAGCTGCTCGAAAAGAGCAAAAGCGCGCGCGACCGGTTGGAAAATCCCCCCAAATACAAACCGAAAAAGAAAAAGAGCTTCGTCTCGAAGGCGCTGGGACAGTAAGGAGAGAAAAATGCAGTATCAATATACGCCGAAGGGCGTTTGCTCCAGAGGCATTCTGATCGATATCGACGACAACGATAAAAATACGATTAACCAGATCCGCTTCGTCGGCGGCTGTTCGGGCAACACACAGGGCGTCGCCGCGCTTTGCCGGGGGCAGAAGATCGACGACGTCGTCGCCCGGCTCGACGGCATCCGCTGCGGGATGAAGGGCACGTCCTGCCCCGATCAGCTCGCCAAAGCCCTCCGCGCGGTGAAGGAACAATTCTGATTCGTCGGACGGCGAAGCTGCCCGATAAATCAGAATTCTGGTGCTGGGTGTTGGGTGCTGGGTGTTGGCGATCTACCCGTTACGCAGTGCGTAAATTCGACAACATCCAACACCCAACACCTATCACCCAAGTATTCATTTAACGAGGAAGCTCAATGAAGAAATTTATTTCCTGGAACGTCAACGGCTTTCGGGCGGTAATGAAGAAGAACTTTGAGGACGTGTTTTACGAGGCGGACGCGGATATCTTCTGCCTGCAGGAGACCAAGCTGCAGGCGGGACAGACGGATTTCGCCCCCAAAGGGTATCATTGCTACTGGAATTACGCTGAGAAGAAGGGCTATTCCGGCACCGCGGTGTTTGCAAAAGAGGAGCCGCTTTCCGTTTCCTACGGCGTCGGCATTCCCGTGCATGATACCGAGGGACGCGTCATCACACTGGAGTATCCGGATTATTACTTTATTACCGTTTATACGCCCAACGCGCAGGACGGGCTGAAGCGCCTGCCCTACCGCGAGGCGTGGGAGGACGATTTCCGCGATTACCTGCTCGGGCTGCAGGAGGAAAAGCCCGTGATCTTCTGCGGCGACCTCAACGTCGCGCACGAGGAGATCGACCTGAAAAATCCGAAGGCGAACCGCGGCAACGCCGGGTTCTCCGACGAGGAGCGGGAAAAGTTTTCGCGCCTCGTCCGCGAAGACGGCTTTATCGACACGTTCCGTTATTTTTATCCGGAGCTGACCGGCGCGTATTCCTGGTGGTCTTACAGGTATAATGCGCGGGCGAACAACGCGGGGTGGCGCATCGACTATTTTGTCGTTTCCGCGTCTCTTGCCGATAAGCTGCAGTCCGCGTCTATCCATTCGCATATCGAGGGCTCGGACCACTGCCCGGTCGAGCTGGTGATCGACCTGTAATACATAATATACGGAGAATAAAAAGATGGGAAAGCTTGCATTTTTCGGTTCCGTCGGCGGAGTGATTCTCTCGAATCTCGGCCTTTTGAAGAAAGCGGAGAAGCTGGAAGCGCAGGGAAAACTCGACGAACGCGACGCGCTGATGAACGGCTTTGCGGACAGAATCTGCGGGAAGCTGCTGCACAGCGCGAAGATCGACCTGAAGATCGAAGGCACGGAGAACATTCCCGCGGGGACCTGCGTTTTCGTGGCGAACCATCAGAGCATCCTCGACGCGCTGGTTATGCTCGAACTGGTGAAAAACAACCGCCCCTGCGGATTTATCATGAAAAAAGAGCACGAGAAAATCCCGCTTGTCCGCCCCTGGTGCACGCAGCTCGGCTGCGTATTCGTCGACCGGGAGAATCCCCGCGAGGGGGTGCGCGCGCTGAAAACGGCGGAGGAAAATCTCGCGCGCGGCGTCAGCATGGTGATTTTCCCCGAGGGTACGCGCACGAAGGATTATCCGCAGCTCGGCGCGTTCAAAAACGGCGCGTTCAAGGTCGCACAGAGCGGGAAGTATCCCATCGTGCCCGTCGTGCTGTATGACGCGGGCGAACGGCTCGAAGCCGCGGGAAAGCTCACCGGCGGCACGATCCATATGAAGGTGCTTCCCCCGATCACGCTCACCGGCACGGACCGGAAGGAGTATAAACGCTGCGCCGCAGAGCTGGAAGAAACGTTCCGGGCGGAGATTGAGGCGTATTTCAAATTCTGATTTGGCGGAGCTAAATCAGAATTTAACTGAATTTTAAGTTTTTCGCTATTGTCATATCCGACTTATTATGATAGAATGTAAGAAATTTTGACAGAGAATAGGTGAATTGAATTGCGTAATTATTTCAACAGAATCTTTACCGGCGCGAAAAAGTGGGAGATCGCCTTTTGGTGGCTCTTTCGCGCAATGATGATCTTCGGAGCGTTTTTGCCGCTCTTCCAGGATAAGATGCCCTCGTGGCTCCACGTCTCCCGGGATATCCCCTTCGGGCAGAACCTTCTGCAGATGGGTGCGAACACGGCGGCGATGTTCCTGTGGGAGATCTTCATGCTCTTCCCCGAAAAATCGTTCCTGCGGCAGATCCCTGCGTACGTGCAGAACGTCTCGGCGCCCTTCATTTTCGCCACGGCGTTCTGCGGCGCTTACCTGAATATGTATTACACTCTCTGGTGGTGGGATTCGATGCTGCATACCCTCGGCGCCGTGATCGGCGTTTACGCGGGGTATGAGTTTATGTGCGCCATTCAGAAGCGCGACAAATGCAAGGTCAACCTGCCGATCATTTTGATTGCATCGCTGGGATTCTGTTTCATGTTCGGCGTTTTGTGGGAGCTGTTTGAATTCTCCTATGACCAGATCGCCCACGGCGACAGCCAGCACTGGAATTATAACATTCAGGATTGGGAAGGCGGTTACCATGTGCTGATCGACCCCGGTTACCCTGTCGGTTCGGATGATTATAAAATGCGTTTCGCACTGATGGATACGATGGCGGACACGATCAATAATACGATCGGCGCCGTGATCGGCTATATCCTGCTTCGCATCTATCCCTATCATCATAAGGGCAGGAACAATCTGAACGATAAATTCTGATTTAGCAGAGCTAAATCAGAATTTAAAAACGCGCCGGGCGATTGACCGGCGCGTTTTGCTGATGGATGGTCGGGATTATTCTTCTTCGTCCTTTTTGGACTCCTCGATGACCTTGTCGGCGACGTCCTTCGGCGCGTCCTCATAGCGGACGAACTCGAAGGAATAGAAGCCTCTGCCGGCGGTGACGGAGCGCAGAACGGTGGAGAAGTCGCCCATTTCGCCCATGGGGACCTCGGCGACGAGCTTCTGCATGCCGTCCTCCGCGGGCTCCATGCCGAGCACTCTGCCGCGGCGCTTGGAAACGTCGGACATGATGTCGCCCAGGTTGTCGGAGGGCATATACGCCTCAAGCGTGCCGTAGGGCTCGAGGATCGTGGGCTGCGCCTCGGGGATCGCCGCCTTGAACGCGAGCTGCGCAGCGGTCTTGAACGCCATTTCGGAGGAGTCGACCGGGTGATAGGAGCCGTCGTAAAGGGTGGCTTTGATGCCGACCATCGGGTAGCCGGCGATGATGCCTCTGTTGATGCACTCGCGCAGGCCCTTTTCGACCGCGGGGAAGAAGTTCTTCGGCACCGCGCCGCCGACGACCTCCTCGGCGAACTCGAAATCGTCGCCCTCGATGGGCTCGAAACGGATGAATACGTCGCCGAACTGGCCGTGGCCGCCGGACTGTTTCTTATGTCTGCCCTGCTTGGAGACCTGTTTGCGGATGGTCTCTCTGTAGGGAACGCGCGGGACCTCGAGGTCGACCTCGACGCCGAACTTGGATTTGAGCTTCGAGACGATCACGTCAAGGTGCTGCTCGCCGAGGCCGGAGATGATCTGCTCTCTGGTTTCGTCGGCGATATAGCTGTGCATGCTGGGGTCCTCGTGGGAAAGCTTTTTGAGGCCGGTGGAGACCTTTTCTTCCTCGCCCTTTTTGCGGACCTTGACCGCCATCGAAAGGCAGGGGCTCGGGAACGCGACGGGGTCAAGGTTGATCACTCTCTTCGCGGAGCAAAGGGTGTCGCCGGTCTTGAAGCCTTCGAGCTTGGTGATGACGCCGATATCGCCCGCGGTGATCTCGGGGATATCCTCGGTCTTGCCGCTCTTGAGAACGACGAGCTTGCCGAGCCGGACGGCTTCGCCGGTCCTGGAGTTGACGAAGCTGCCGTCGGTCCTGACGGTGCCGTCGGCGACCTTGAAGAACGACATTTTGCCGACGAACGGGTCGGCGACGGTCTTGAAGCAGATCGCGGCGACTTCCGCAGCGGGATCGCAGGCGAGCTTGACGTCGTTCCCTGCCTCGTCCTTGCCGGTCTCGGGGACCTCGGCGGGGGAGGGGGCGTATTTCTGGATCGCGTTCAGAAGGAAATCGACGCCCTCGAGCGCGGCGGCGGAGCAGGCGTAAACGGGAATGATCTCGCCGCTCTTGACGCCCTGATTCATTCCCTTGACGATATCGTCGTGGGTGAAGGACTCGCCGAGGTCTTCGAAATAACGCTCCATGAGCTCCTCGTCGGCGGATGCGACCGCCTCGGTGAACGCTTCGTGAAGGCTCTCGATCGCGTCGTCCGCGGGCATCGCCGTCTCGGCGGCTTTGCCCTTGCTGTAGGTGAACGCTTTGCCCTGCAGGAAGTTCACGTAGCTGACGACCTTGCCGCCCTCGTAGTGGGGAACCACGACCGGGCAGACCGCCGCGCCGTATTTTTCCTTGACGGCGTCAAGGGTCTTGTAGAAATCGGTATTTTCCGCGTCGCACTTGGTGATCGCGAAAAGCTTCGGCAGCTTGCGGGAATCCGCCGCCTTGACGGCTTTCTCCGCGCCGACGTCGAGGTCGGAACCCGCCGCCATCACGGTGATGACGCAGTCCGCGGCTCTGACGCCCTCGGAAAGCCCGCCCGCGAAATCAAAGAAGCCGGGCGTGTCGAGAAGATTTATCTTTGCGCCGTTCCATTCCAGCGCAGCCGTTGCCGAAGAAACGGAGATCTGTCTTTTTTTCTCCTCGGGGTCGAAGTCCATCGCCGTGTTGCCGTCCGCGACGCTGCCCATACGGTCGATCGCGCCCGCGGTGAAAAGCATGGCCTCGGCAAGGGTGGTCTTGCCTCTGCCGCCGTGACCGGCGAGAGCGACGTTTCTGATGTCCTGTGCCTGATAGGCTTTCATAAAAATTCCTCCTATGTTAGATTGCATTTGTATAACAGAACTATTCTATCATAAACTATATGGATTTTCAATAAGTATTTTGGGAAAATTTTTCGGTTTTTTGTGAGGTTTTCTTTTTTTTACAGCAGAAGCCGTTCGCTGCGTATATGTCAGCGGACGGCTTCTGTGTATTTTATGATGATTTCCTCAAGCAGCCGGAACTGTTTTTCCGGGAGCGTGCTGACGCAGGCGAGGATCGTGGACGCGTCGTTCCCGGGATGCAACCCGAACAAAATGCTGTCGCTTGTTACGCCGAGGACGACGCAGGCGTTTTTGAAGGTCGTCAGAGACATACCCACGACGCCGCGCTCCATGTCGGAGATATATTGCGGGGAAACGTCGATCTGTTCCGCAAATCTTTCCTGTGTGAGTCCGGCGTTTTCTCTTGCCTGCCGGATATGGTCGCCGATCTCGATATTGATCTGTTTTTTCTGTGTTTTTCGCTGCATATTCAACACCGCCCCCTACTATTATTTTAACGAAAACACAGGTTGACAAATACAGTGTAATTATGTTAATATTCTAATAGCAATACTATTAGTTGTTAAGAGCATTGCATTTAGTTTATCGGGAGGTTCTTTATGGAACGTTTTACAAAAAAGTCGTTGGCTCTTTTTCTCGCGCTGATGATGGTCGCGGGAATTCTCCCCTTTGCGTCGATCGCGGAGATCGACTTTTCGTCGTGGTTCGTCAAGGCGGAAGCCGGGAGCGGGTCGTATCTTACGTCCGGCTACTGCGGCGATACGTCGGACGGCAAGGACGGCACGGATATCTATTGGGAGATTGACTCCGATGGCGTACTGACGCTGACCGGAACGGGACCGATGGACGGAAGTTTTGTCGCCGATCTGAGAATAAATAAAGTAATTATAGGAAATGGAATAGAGAACGTTTCCGACGGCGCTTTCAATCAGTGTACAAATCTCACTACGGCGATATTGCCCGGATCAATAAAATCTATAGGAAAATTTGCTTTTGCCTATACCGGTCTGGAGGAAATTTCTATTCCGTCAAATCTGGAGGTTATTGACAGTTCGGCATTTGCATGCGCTGCATTAACGTCGCTTGAATTGCCCGGAAGTGTTCGTCAAGTAAATTCCAGTGCTTTTCTGGAAAATGATATTGAAACATTAGAGCTTTCCGAAGGATTGGAAAGCATCGGTCGTCTGGCATTTTCTCAAAACAGCTTAACAGCTTTGGAAATCCCCGACAGCGTAATAAGCATCGGCAAAAGTGCTTTCTCTCATAATAATATCGGAACCCTCACGATCGGTACGGGGCTTCCCGCGTTGAGTGAGAATGTTTTCAGCGATAATTCTGCGCTTGCGTCCGTTGTGATTCCGTCAAATATAACCGAAATAAAAAACGGGGCGTTTATCAGATGTGCCGATCTGGAGAATGTTCAATTAAATGAAGGAATCACGATAATCGGTGATGGAGCATTCAGCAACACTGCAATTGAAGAAATTCGTTTGCCCGAGAGCTTGATTACATTAGGAGCCGCTTTTCGGAATACGGCTCTGCAGAGCATTTATATAGGAAAAAATCTGCAGCACGTGTCCGCTTCTGCATTCGGAGATTATTCTCTGTCTGTCGAGGTTGACATATCCGCAGAAAATGAGAGCTTTGCGATATATGACGACGTTATATATAATCTGATAGACTCTGATATCGCGCTCTTCCCGATCGATAAAACTATTGTTGAATTTCCTTCATGGATATCGTCTCCCACTGCGACGAAAATCGGAAAGAACGTTACGGCACTTTCTGTTGCGGCGGGAAGCGAGTACTTGACGGTAGTTGATAATATTCTGTACACCAAAAATTTATCTACACTGATTTTTTGTCCTCGCTCAAGGGGTGGGGATATCTTGATTCCTGACGGCGTAGAAAACATAGGACCATACGCATTTCGCGAGCTGAAGATCAACGGAACAGTGAATATCATATTTTCTGACAGCGTTAGATACGTGTCGGAATATGCATTCCTGAATCTGGAAAAAAGAGAACCGTATACACTGAACATAGCTTTAAATGAAGGCTTGATCTCAATCGGTGAATGGGCGTTTACTATTGGCGGCACCTTAGAAGAATTGAGAATTCCCGACAGCTGCGTCGAAATCGGAGAACTGGCTTTTTCAGGTTGTTATGCAAAGAGAATATATCTCGGCTCGGGAATTACTGGAGATTTGGGCAACCTTCGTACTTTAGATATAACGGAGTCGATCGAGGTATCTGAATCCAATCCGTACTATGCATCTTATGACGGTAATTTATATAAAAAGAATCCGACGAGTCTCGTTTTGGCTCTGCAGAACAAAGAAACACTGAATCTCCCTGAATGGTACTCGTTCCCGGCGGGATTCATATATGAAATGAGCGACAGCTCCTATAAAAACATCTTTGTTGCGGAAAACAACAGTCGTGCGGTTTCCGTTGACGGGATTATTTACAGCAAAGATATGTCAGAGCTGTGGTTCTGTCCGGTCGGACGAACGGAAGACGTTAACGTACCGGAGGGCGTGAAGGTAATCGGTGCGTGGGCATTCAGACAAAGCTCTGTACAAAACATCTGTCTCCCGAGCAGTTTACACACAATAAGAGATCAGGCTTTCCTTAACACAACTTTCCCCGCGATTGAAATCCCGTACGGCGTTACCATGATCGGCGGTTCGGCGTTTTCGTGGAGTAAGATCAAAGAAATAACACTTCCAGACAGTGTTACAGAGATTGGCGGAGCTGTTTTTTCGAATTGTTCCAATCTTGAGAAAGTGCGTTTGTCGGATAATATTAAAGAGATCCCATCCGATACGTTCAATAATTGTACGCAGCTGGAAGAGTTAAATATACCGAAAAACTGTATAAAAATACATGATTTTGTATTTAATCATGGAAATGTCAGCGATGGGAATCTGATAACGAGCTTCACTTTGCCGGAGACGCTGCAAAGCTGGAGTGTTGGATATTTATCCTTGAAGAACTTGTCGGAAATCACTGTGTTAAGTCCTAATACGGCTTTTTACGGTTTTGGACTCAGTAATTTTGCAAATTTCGCCGACGATACGCTTGTTCGCGGTTATTGCGGCTCTCCTGCGCATGAGATGGCGATCAAGCGTATGTTCCATTGGAATTCCCTCGGTCACACCTTCCTCGACTGGTACGTCGCAACGCCCGCGACCTACGAGCACGACGGCCTTGAAAAGCGCGACTGCGCCTACTGCGACCACAGCGAGGAGCGCGTGATCCCGCGCCTGCAGCGCGATACCTATACCGCGACGTTCATGGCGGACGGAAAGGTTGTCGGCTATGTGGACTTCCAGAAGGGCGCTTCCGCGATCGAGGAACCCGCCGTTCCCGCGAAGGACCGCTATACCGGCGCATGGGAGGCCTATACACTCAGCGATAGCGATATCACGGTCAACGCGGTCTATACGCTCATCAAGAGCGACGACGCCCAGACGCTCGACTCCGACAGCAGCGCCGCGCTTTACTACGATACCGACGACGTTCTGTTTAAAGTGTCCGCGTCCTCCGCTGCAAAGACGGTGAAATCCGTGGTCGCGAAAAGCGTCCCGCTGGATATCGTTCTGGTTGTGGATCAATCCGGCTCTATGGAGGATCCCTTAGGCGGCAGCGTCAAAAAGGTGGACGCGCTGAAATCCGCCGCCCACGATTTCATTGACGCGGTCGCGCAGAATGCCGCCCTGACCGGCGCGGCGCACCGCATCGGTGTGGTGGGCTTCGGCCTTGCGGGCAAATACAGCGGCTATCTGGACAATGAGAACAGCGAATTGCTGACCTCCGGCAGAGGCGTTGTTCCCTTCGCCGAGATCACCCCCGCGGATTACGCGTCGTCCCTGATTTCAATCGCCGATAAATCCGTTCTGGACGCAGCGGTTGACGGCATCGAGGCCCGCGGCGCGACCGCCGCCGATCTCGGCCTTGAGATGGCGAAGGGCGTTTTCGCGAATACCGATTCCGCCGGCAGAGAGCGCGTCGTGGTCTTTATGACCGACGGCGAGCCGACCTATACGAACGGCTTCCAGACCGCCGTGGCGAATTCCGCCATCGCAAACGCGGGCCTGCTGAAAAAGACCTACGGCGCGTCCGTTTTCAGCGTCGGCGTGTTTGACGCGGCGCAGAGCAGAAGCACCGATATCCAAACCTTTATGAACGCGGTTTCCTCCGACTATCCGCAGGCTGCCTCCATGCGTTCTCCCGGCGCGAGGGTCAGCGACCACTACTATATCACCGTGAACGATACCGCGAAGCTTTCCGAAGTATTCAGAACCATTACAACGGAAAGTCTTTCCCATACCGCGTCCTTTGACAACGTGACGCTGATCAAGACGCTCTCAAAATACGTCACCCTTACCGCCCCGCAGGAGCAGACCCTGCGTGTGGACGCGATCCGCAAGTACGGGATCTCCAACGATCAGATCACCGTAACAAGAAACGACGACGGTACGACTCTGATCCGGCTTGAAGGCCTGACGCCTTATGAGGCGGAAAAGGACGGAAAGATCATCTATGAGGTCAGCCTCGAATTCTTTGCATCTCTGAACGAGAACGCCGCCGCGGCCGCGGATTACACGGTGGACGGCGAGGACAGCGGCGTGATGCTGGGCGACGCGATCGGATACGAGACGACCTTCGATACCAACGATATCACGCTGAGTGAAAACAAGACCCGCTATCTGTTCACGATCAACGGCGAGCTGTATGAGATCGCCGAGGGCAGCAGCGTCAGCGCGGCGAAGCCCGCGACGGATTTCCCCGCCGACTGGCAGTTCAGCGGCTGGAACACCAACGGCGTCGCGAGCGCCAACGGCGTGATCGTGGACGCGACGCTCGTCAAAGCGCCGCGCACGGTCGTCTGGCATACCGTCGACGGCGACGTGTCTCAGGTCTATACCGAGGGTGAATTCCTGAATCCGCCCGCGGTCGCGGACCGCGCGGACGGCAGCAAATTCCTGAGCTGGAACAAGTCGCTTCCCACGGTCATGCCCGATGAGGATTTGGAATTCACTGCTGTTTACGGCGAACACATCCACAGATATACATCTTCGATCGAACAGCCCGCGACCTGCGAGACCGAGGGCGTTATGCGCTTCGATTGCGTCTGCGGCGATACCTATGCGGAACCGATCGCATCGACCGGGCATCATTTCGAGGCGGTCGCGCCCTCGACTGAGCAGGATGCGTCCCACTGCACCTTCGTCTGCACGAACTGCGGACAGCGGTATGAATATGCGCTCGACTACCAGATCACGGTCCGGAAGAACTGGGGCAGGAGCATCAGCTATGAATTCCAACTGACCGACGACGACCTGCAGACCGGCTTTGAGCCGGACGGCGCGATCGATATCCGCATCCCTCTGTCCGAGATCCAGGTGAACGCGTATCACGTGACCGTGACCCGCACCGTGAACGGCGTCCGGGAACCGGTCCCGGCGGAGATCGAAGACGGATTCCTGATCATTAAAGCCGACCATTTCACGCCTTATGATATCAACTTCGTCTTTGCCTGCGAAGAGACCGGCGAGCATACGGACGAAGACGCGGACGGCTTCTGCGACCTCTGCGGCGAAGAAATGCCCGCGCCGGAAGAGCCGACCGAGCCGACGACCGAGCCGGGCGTTGATCCTGCCGATCCGGAGAACCCCGCAGCTCCTGCGGCGTGCGACCTCTGCGGAGACGTTCACCCAGATACCTTCGGCGGGAATCTCGTGCGGTTCATCCACACGATCATCTATATTTTGATGAAGCTTTTCGGGAAAATCTGACGTCGGGAAAAAAAGGATCCGCCCCGTACGCATTGCGTACGGGGCGGCATATTTTTTATCTGAAAAAATCTCTTTTTTACCTTCAATTTGTCGTCGTCAGCAGCGCGGCGGCCTTGTTCTCGGCGCGTTTCTGCTGTCTTTTCTTCCTCGCCTTATAATTCAGGAATTCTTCGAGCTGTTTTTCCGTCGGGCTGCAATCGCCGATCTGAATCGGTTTTTTATTATACAATCCGCGGAAATCGGTGCCGCCGGTCACGAGAAGCTTGTTTTCCTTGGCGATTTTCAAAAGCCTTGCTCTGTCCGTTTCGCTGCAGCAGGGGTGCTCGATCTCAACGCCGTCCAGCAAAGGCAGAAGCCGCTCGAAGATATCGAAGCTGTCGTTCAGCGAGGGGTTCGCGTAAATTGCGAGCCCGTCGGCGTCATGGATCGCCTCGATCACTTCCTCCGGCGTTTTGAAGACGGGTTTCGCGAGGATGGAGGACGGCGAATCTTCGGAGAACAGCTCGTCGTTCAGCGCGCCGTAGATCCTGTCCGTAAAGCCCGCTTCCATCAGCGCGTGCATGATATGCGGCTGGTACACGTTGGTCGAACCGTTGGCACGTTTGATAATGAAATCGGAGGTAACGCCGAATTTCGCGACGGTTTTGAACATCATCATCTGCCCGGCGCGTTTGCGCGCCTGCTGGTTCTCGTAGCAAAGGCCCTCGAGCCGGTCCGGAAAATCGGGCTGATAGCACAGGATATGGACCTCTTTTTTCGTTTCGGCGTCGGTTGCGGAGATATCCACGCCCGGAACGACTTCGATCCCCATTTTTTTGCCGATCATTTTTCCGCGCACCGTTCCGGCAAGACAGTCGATATCCATAATGGAGATCACGTCTACGCCGCGTTTTGCCGCGAGCATGACGAGCTCTTCCAGCCCGACGGACCCGTCGGACAGTCTCGTATGGCAGTGAAGATCGCCTTTCATTTTCTTTTCATCCACCTTTCTGGGAGTTCTTCGGCAGATGCCTTACTTGCAGAAGCGCCTTCGAGGTTTTTCCGGGGGAGGAAAACGGTAACGGGAGCAACGGTTTTCGCCGTATCGGCGGCAATTCAGGCATGTATTTTACGCATTTTTGACACTACTACGCGCAATTCTATCATTTTAATACTTTCATTTTACACGATTTGAAATTTTTTTTCAAGCTTTTTTACGGAAAATGTGTTTTTTTGTGAAAAGATATGACCGCAGAGGAGAGATAATTCAATAAAAAAGGTGTAATCTATTCGAAAAATACAAAAAATCACGGGTGAGCCGGGGTAAATGTAAAATTTTTTTCGGCGGGAAAGCGTAAAAAACGAAGGGAGCGGATGAACGGTCCGGCCCCTCCGTTTTTCCGGTCGCGTCTCGGGAAGCGGCAACCGGGTTATTTCGCAAGAAAATCAAAGGAATACGCGCCGCCGACGCGGTGACGGCCGTTGAATTCGTCGACGGTCAGCGCGTCGGCGGCGCCCATCAGCGCATAGACCCGTCTCGCCCGTTTGTGCGCGTCGCGCGCGCCCTCAATCGGGAACAGAGGGTCGCGCGTTCCGGACTCGATCAAAAGCCTGCGCGGGGCGATCGCGGCGGCGAAATCGCCGATCTCGCCCGCCCGGAGGACGCCGGGGATATAGTTGTCCGGGCAGTGCCAACGCGAGAGGATGCTGTCGCGGAACGTGCAGGCGTAGCCGCTGACGACCGCGCGGGCGAAGCGTTCGTCCGCCGCCGCGGCGTAAAGCGCGGCAAGGCCGCCGCCGGAAACGCCCATCACGCCGAGCCGCGCAGGGTCGACCCGGGGCAGGGACAGCAGGAAATCCGCGCATGCGATCGTCTGAAAGACCCGCACCCCGGCGGTATTGAGCCCGTAGGGCAGCAGACGGTGGGAGACCGTGCCGCAGGAGCTCGCGTAGAACGGCTTCCAAAGGTCTTTTTCCATGCACGCCTGCCCGAATGCGACCGGCTCCGGCGCGGCGACAATACAGCCGCGTTTCACAAGCTCAAGCGCGAAATGCTTTTGGTAATCGTCGAAATACGGCAGTCGCTTCAGCCGGTCGGTTTTCGTCACGCCGATGATCTGCCGCACGCCGTAACCGTGGCCGCAGAGCGCGGCGACGCCGGGCGCCGGCGCGGTGAGCTCCGTCGGCGTGAGAAGATACACCGCCGTCGTGAGCCCCGGCAGTATCGTGTGCGCGTATTTCCGTATCGTGTAATCCTTCGTGCGCAGCGCCTTGCCGACCGGGACCGGCGCAGCGTCTGTTTTCATCTCTTCCAGCAGGGGCAGCGCGAGAAGCTCCCGCAGTTGTTTCCGCACCGCTTCCGCCGCAGCCCGGGCGGACGGAGCGTCGTGCGCGTTCCCGAACGGTTCCGCCTTCAGCGCGCCGTACAGCCCGTCAAGAAAAGCGTCCGGGCAGTAATCCGCGCGCTTCATTGCATCGCCTCCCCGACGCGAAGCATCCCCGCGAACAGAAAGTCCGTGCCGTTATTCGTGACGCGGAACGAATACGCCGGGTCGGGGCGCATTTTTTTCCCGTCCGGATCGTAGAATGAGAGATCTTGCTCATTGATGAAGATCTCCGCCCGTTTTTCTTCCCCCGCAGCCAGTGGGATGCGGGCGAAGCCCTTGAGCAGCTTCACCGGGCGGTCGACGGACGCCGCCTCGCTCGAGGCGTAGACCTGGACCACCGCGTCCCCCTCCTGCGCGCCGTCGTTCCGCACGGCAACGGAGACGAGAACGCCGTCCGCTGTCTTTTCCGCGCAGGCGTCCGACAGGGCGAAGGTCGTGTAGGACAGCCCGAAGCCGAACGGGAACTGAACGGGACGCTTCGTTTTGTCGAACAGCGTGTAGCCGTGATAATACCCGTATTCCACGCTTTTTCCCGCGTCTCCGATGTGCGGGAACGGGGGATAGTCGTCGGGAGCTTCCGCGACCGTGAACGGCAGCCGTCCGCAGGGGTTCCGGTCGCCGCTGAGGATATCCGCAAGGGCGTTCCCGCCCTCGAGACCGCTGTAGAACGACATCAATATGCCGTCCGCGAGCTCCGACCAATCCCTGATCACGTAGGCGCTGCCGCCCATGATGTTGACGATCAGCGGCTTTCCGGTCTTCTTCATCTCCCGGATCAGCGTCTCGTCCTCTTCGGGCAGACGCAGATCCGCGCGGTCGCCGCCGCTGCCCTTCGGCTTCTTTTTGATATCGCCCATGTTGACGAGGAATTCGCCCTCCTGCAGCCAGTCGCTGCCGACGCAGACGACGACCGCGCCGCAGCTTCGCGCCACCGCCGCCGCGTTTTCCGGGTCGCAGCCGTTATAACACAATACGTTGTTTTCGCCGAAGCGGTTTTTGATCCCCTGATACGGCGTTACGGTATACGGGCTGTAGACCTGGCTTGAGCCGTGGTCGCCCACGTTCTTTTTATCGGCGTATCTGCCGACGACGGCGATCTTCGCGCCTTCGGGCAGCGGCAGAACGCCGTTTTTGTTTTGTAATAATACCGTGCCCTTGACGGCGGCCTCGCGCGCGAGGGCGATATGCTCCGGCGACAGGATCGCTTCTTTCGGCACGTCCCTGTGCTTCGGCAGGGTGACGATCAGCGCTTTGAGCACCCGCGTGACCGCCGTGTTGATCTGCCGTTCGGTGATCTTCCCGCGCTTGAGCGCCGCGCCGAGCAGGGCGTAGCGGAAGATATAGGGCATTTCCACGTCAAGCCCCGCCCTGAGCGAACGTGCGCCGTCGTAGATCCCGAAAAAGAAGTCCGAAAGCGTAAAGCCCTCAAAGCCCCATTCGTTTCGCAGGATATCGGTCAGCAGCCGCCGGTTCTCGCAGCAGTATTCGCCGTTGACCCTGTTGTAAGCTCCCATGATCGACATTGCGCCCGCGTCGACGCACTTTTTGAAATGGGGGAGATATACGTCGTACAGCGTCCGGTCGTCGCAGCGCGCGTCGACGCTGAAGCGCAGATCCTCGATCGAGTTCAGCGCGTAATGCTTCGGACAGGCGATGATCCCGTTCTCCTGCATGGCGCGGGTCTGCGCCGCGCCCATCTCGCCCAGAAGGAACGGGTCCTCGCCGTAGGTCTCCTGCGCGCGTCCCCACATCGGGTTGCGCAGAAGATTGATACAGATGCCCGCGAACAGGTTTGCGCCGCCTGCCGAAGCCTCGCGCGCGAACGCCTGCGCGATCCGGTATTCCAGATCCTTGTCGAAGCTCGCGCCACGCATCATCGGCACGGGGAAGCAGGTCCCGCGCCGCATCACGATCCCGCGCGGACCGTCGGTGAACAGTACGGGCGGCACCCCGAGACGGCGGCAGCCGCCCGCGGCGTACGCCTCGCCGGTATAGTATCTGCCTTTGGTAAGAAAGGTCTTCGCCGTCGTGCCGAGCGCGTGCCCGCGCAGCATATGCAGACGCTCGTGCAGCGTCATCTCGCGGCACAGAGCGGCAGCCGCCGCGTTCAGCGATCTTTTGTCGGGATGCGCCTCGTAATACCGTACGGCCTCCTGAAAGTCCATGGACACACGCTCCTTTTGATGTTCTCCGATCCTATTGTATAAAAAATCCCGCCGTAATGCAATCTTTTATTTGCATTTCCGAAGAAAATATGGTTTAATGGAAACAGAAAGAAAAAGGTGAGACGTGAAATGCAGATACTGAAAATCATTTTGTCGGCGCTCCTGTCTTTGATCAGCGTATTTACGACGAGCGGACTCGGCAGATATACGCCGCATCTCGCGGTGATCCCCGATCTTTTGCGCGTCGGGGCGGAAGCCCTGCGCCTGAACGTGTGGGACGATGCGCCGGATAAAAAAGAAATTGCCGCGGCACTTGAGAAAACGCTTGTCCCGCATCCCTTCGTGCTTGCGGGCGCGGAGCGGTTCGACCTTCTGCGGGCGGAGCATACTTCCGGCGAGGCTCCCGAATACGCGTCGGAGCTGCTGCGGTACGTGCTCGCGAACGCGGACGCGCTGCTCGATACGGACGTGTTCCCGCCCCTCGCCTACGAGCTCGACGAGGAGGACAGCATCCTGCCGATCTCCCGCGAGACCTTCAACCGCATCGCGGTCCTCGGCCTCGCGCGGCAGGTCACGGGCGAAGAAAAATATTTTCTCCGTGCGTGGAAAGAGCTTGAGAACGTCTGCGGTTATCCCGACTGGTGCACCGGGCATTTTCTCGCGACTGCGGAGATGGCGCTCGCCGTCGCGACGGGGTATGACTGGCTGTATGACGGTCTGAGCGAGGCGCAGCGCGATCTGCTCGCCGAAACGACGCTGCAGTATGCGATCAGGCCCGCGATCTCGGCGGTGAATTCGGGAAAATGGTTCACAACGACGAAGAACAACTGGAACAGCATCTGTTACAGCGGCGTCGGGATCGCCTGCATGACCTTCGCGGACCGGTATCCCGCCGAGGCGGCGAAATACCTCGCGCGATGCTTTAAGTATATGCCCGCGGCGTATGAGAATTTCACGCCGGACGGCGTGTATATCGAGGGCCCCGGCTACTGCGAATCCGGCATGAACGCGATCGTGTATTTCATCGCCACGGCGCGGGAGCGCTTCGGCACCGATTTCGGCATGTCGGAGCTGCCCGGCTTCCGGGAACTCGGCATGTTCCCGGTGTATATCTCCGGCAGCGTCGGCGAATTCAATTTCGGCGACAACCGGGACCGCGCGTTTTATTCGCCCGCGCTGGACTGGTACGCGGCGAATTACAGCGAGCCGCTGCTTGCGGCGCATCAGATGAGCGGCGGCGTCGGCACATACGCCGCGGGTTCGCCGGTCTATACGGAGTCGAACGGCGACGGCAGGGAGCGCGCTCTCTCGGCGCTTTGGTACGACCGCTCGTTTACGGGCGATCCTTCGCAGTTCGCCTCGCAGCCGAAGAGCGTATATCTGCGCTCCGACTGCGGGCAGGAGCTTGTGCTGATGCGCTCCGCGTATCTTGACAAAAACGCGTTTTTCGCCGGGATGAAAGCGGGCGACAATTTCATCAACCACGGCGACCTCGATATCGGGACCTTCGTTTACGACGCGCTCGGCGAGCGCTGGGCGCTGGAGCTCGGTCCCGGTCCCTACGACGCGCCGGGGTATTTCTTCAACCCGCCCGCGGGCGGCCGCTGGCGCAATTACTGCAAGCGCGCCGAGGGGCAGAATACGCTCGTGATCAATCCGGATATGACGCTCGACGATCAATATGCCCTCGCGCGGTGCGTATTCTCCGACGTGGAGCTCGGCGACGGCGGCGGGACCTGCGCGATCGACATGACGGACGCCTACCGCATGAACGGCGTGATAAGCGCGGCGCGGTCGTTCGCGTTCGACGCGGATACCGGCGCGCTGACGGTCTCGGACGAGATAAAATGCCTGATAAAAAGCGATATTTTCTGGTTCATGCACACCCGTGCCGGAATCGAGATTTCCGAAGACGGCAAAACCGCCGTGCTGACGCAGAACGGCAAGCGGATCACGGCGTCGCTCTCGGGCGACGGCGTATTCACCGTGCGGGAATGCGGGACTTTGAAGCCGGACTACGTTTATGAGGAGA
This sequence comes from Clostridia bacterium, assembly GCA_017427315.1. Classification (GTDB taxonomy): domain Bacteria; phylum Bacillota; class Clostridia; order Oscillospirales; family Acutalibacteraceae; genus RGIG2774. The sequence continues at coordinate 13,751 of JAFRTA010000045.1, read as the reverse complement.
CGCACGACGGCGTGCGCAGGCTGACCGTGGAGCTCGACGGCGTGCGCGAAGCGAACGTCACGGTACGGCTGGCGCCGTAAATTCTGATTTAGCGGAGCTAAATCAGAATTTCTCTTGCACTTTTTCTTTGCCGGTGTTATATTAAAGAAAAAAAGGAGTTGCGGTTATGAATAAAATCAGGGTCGGCGTGCTCGGCGCGCACCGCGGCAGAACGATGATCGGATACTGCAAGCAGGCGGCTAACGCAGAGGTCGTCGCCGTCTGCGACAAGGCTCCCTACGAGCTCGAGCGTGTACGCCGTGAGTCCGAGGGCCTGCCGATCGCCTATTACGATACGTTCGACGAGTTCATCAAACACGATATGGACGCGGTGGTGCTGGCGAATTACGCCAACGAACACGCGCCCTTTGCGATCCGCGCCATGGAGGCGGGCTTCCACGTGTTCTCCGAGGTGCTGCCGGTGCAGACGATGAAAGAGGCGGTGGAGCTGGTCGAGGCGACGGAGCGCACGGGAAAAATATACGCCTACGGCGAGAATTACTGCTGGATGGCGGCGCCCCGCGAGATGCGCCGTCTTTACAGAGAGGGAAAGATCGGCGAATTCGAGTACGGCGAGGGCGAATACGTGCACAACTGCGAGTCCATCTGGCCGGAGATCGCCTACGGCGAGAAGGACCACTGGCGCAACAATATGTTCTCAACGTTCTACTGCACCCACTCCCTCGGGCCGATCGTCCACATCACGGGGCTGCGGCCGGTCTCGGTGACGGGCTTCGAGCCGACGAACAACGAGCGCCGCTTCCGCACCGGCTCCCGGTGCGCGACCTACGGCGTCGAAATGGTCACGATGGAGAACGGCGCGATCGTCAAGAGCATCCACGGCGATCTGTATAAAAACAATATCTCGTACGTCGTTTACGGTACGAAGGGACGCATGGAATCCGCCCGCGAGGACGCGCAGAACGGCGGCCACGACCGCATTTATATCAACGCTGATGCGTTCAGCGGGGACTACGATACCCCTGCGAAGATCGAGACGTATCTGCCCGCCGAGCGGGAGGAAAGAAGCAAAAACTTCGGTCACGGCGGCTCCGATTTCTGGTCGATGTATTATTTCATTGAAAAAATCAAAGGCGATGAAAACGCGGACGTGATCGGCGTTTACGAGGCGCTGGATATGTGCCTGCCGGGGCTGTTCGCCTACCGTTCGATCCTCGCGGGCGGCGCGCCGATGGCGATCCCCGACCTGCGGAAAAAAGAGGAGCGCGACAAATGGCGCAGCGACGTCGCCTGCACCGTGGCGGAGACGGCGGGGGAGATGCTGCTGCCCACCACGAAGAACGGTACGCCCGATATCCCCGACGAGATCTACGACAGACAGCGGGAAATATGGGAGAAGATCCTCGCGGAGCGGGAGAAAAAGTAAAGAAAATCGCGGACCGGTTTTTGCCGGTCCGCGGTTTTTTCGTGAGATGTGAAATGTGAGATGCAGGTCATCTCTTTTGATACAATACCAGCTCCGGGTCGGCGCCGCCCTCGGCGTAGGTGCAGATCAGAATGAAATCCATATTCGCGAGCACGCCGAAGCAGCGCTCGCCGCCGAATTCCGGCTCGAGCTGCGTGCCGAGATAGGTCGTCCCGTCGTCGAGGAATTTCACGCGCGCACCGTTCGGAAGCCGGTATTCGAGATTGACGTAGCTGCCGACGAGGGCGTTCAGCTTCTCCACCCGGGGCATCCCTTCGATGTGAAGCGCGTTGATCTCTTCGGCAAGCTGTTTCTTGAACGCCTCGAACTGCCCGTCGTCGCCGAGCTCCCTGTACCGCTTCCAGTAATCGAGCTGCGGCAGCCGCTTTTTCATGTATTCGCGCGCCTGCTCCTCGGTGAAGCCGTCGCCCGCCATGTGGCGGACGCAGACGTCGATCAGGTCGTCCATGTCGCTGTAGGTGTAGGTCCCGTCGGCGTAGCACCATTGACAGTAATCCTCGTTGAGCGTCCCGTCCTTGTTCCTGCCGATGATCGCGTCCTCGAGCGGCATGCCGCAGCACTGGCAGACGAGCTGCCGCGGCGAGCCGAGCAGAGTGTTGATCGAGACGTTGAACAGCTTTGAAAGGAGCTTGAGCGTTTCGGTGTTCGGCACGGTCTCGCCGTTTTCCCAGCGCGACACCGCCTGCCGCGTCACAAAGACCTTTTCCGCCAGCGCGTCCTGCGATAATCCGTTTTTTGTCCTGAGGTCGTATATGATTTCTTTTGTCGTCATGCGGATCCCTCCCTGACTTGGATTCTAACATATCGCGCCGCGCAATGCAAGCAACCGGCTGTTGCGGTATCGGGAATGCCGGGAATGCGTCACATTCCGATGCAGGCGGAAATCAAAGACAGTTCCGACGGCAGAGCCGGAACGGCAGAAGCAACGACCGAACCGGAAGATGGGACCGCGGCGCGCCGTGCCGCCATGTGGGCCGGACGCCGATGAAATCTCCCCGACGAAGCGGAGTTTATTCCACCGTGACCGACTTCGCGAGGTTTCTCGGTTTGTCGACGTCGCGCCCTCTGCCGACGGCGGTATAATACGCGAACAATTGGAAGAACGTCGCAGCGCAGATGTGGAACAATTCCTCGCAGGGGCAGTCTGCGACGCAGATATCGTCTGCGGTCTCGTCCTCGCCCGGCACGAGCCGGTCGGTCACGGTCAGCACTTTCGCGTCCCGCGCCTTGACTTCGGCGGCGTTGCTTATCGTCTTCGCGCGGATCTTGTCGCCCGAGATGATCGCGATCACCGGCACGTCCTTTTCGATCAGCGCGATGGTGCCGTGCTTGATCTCGCCCGCGGCGTAGGCCTCGCAGTGAATATAGGAGATCTCCTTGAGCTTGAGGGAGCTTTCTTCCGCGAGGAAGAAGTCCGGCCCTCTGCCGAGGAAGAAGCAACTCGGCGCAGTGCAGTATTTCTCGCTGAACGCTTTGATTTTTTCCGTATCCGCAAGGATTTTTTCGATCGCCGCGGGTACGCCCTTCGTCAGATTTTTCGTAAACGCCGCCGCCGTTTCGGCCGTAAGCGTTTTTTTCTGCATCCCGAGCCCCAGCGCCAGCAGGAACAGCAGCGCGCTCTGGGCGCTGTACGCTTTGGTGCTCGCGACCGCGGTCTCCGTTCCCGCGCGGGTATAGAGCACGCCGTCCGCCTCGCGGGCGATCGTGGAATTCGGCGTGTTGACCAGGGCGACGGTATACAGCCCCTGCGATTTTATCATTCGCATCGACGCGACGGTATCCGCGGTCTCGCCCGACTGACTGATAAAGATAAAGCTGTCGTTCGCCCCGCAGAGCGGCGGGAAATACCGGAATTCCGACGCGAGCTCGCACGAGACGGGAATGCGGGCGAATTTTTCGATATAAACCTTGCCGAGCTTGCCCGCATTCAGCGCCGTTCCGCAGGCGACGATAAAAATCCTTCCCGCGGCGGCGAGCCTTTGCAGCGTTTCATCGTCGAACGCGGGCCGCCCTTCGCAAACACGGTCGCGGCAGGTGTTGCGGATCGCGTCCGGCACGTCGAATATCTCTTTCAGCATGAAATGCGGGAACGCGCCTTTGCCGTCGTCCCGGTTCACGTCCGTGACGCGGATCGGCGCGGGCGGCGCGGCCTCGCCTTCCCTGTCATAATACCGGACGCCGTCCGCGGTCACCTCGACGACCGTCCCCTCTGCGGGGAAGCGGTAGACGTCCGTCAGGTGCTTTACCGCGATATAGTCCGAAGCGAAATAATTCCCGTCCCCGGTCTCGGCGACGATCAGCGGGCTGTCTTTTCGGAAGCCGTAGACCGTGTTTTCCCGGTCGTCGAACAGCGCGGTCACCGCAAAGGAGCCCTCGAGCCGGGCGGCGACCTCGCGCAGCGTCGCGACCGGATCGCCGCGGCGCTCGTAAACGATATCCGCCAGCGCCGCGATCACCTCGGTATCGGTCTGCGAGCGGAAAACCCTGCCCGCCGCCTCGCATTCCTTCTTCAGCGTCTTGTAGTTTTCGATGATGCCGTTGTGTACCAGCGTGACCCTGCCGACGCGGTGCGGGTGCGCGTTCGCGTCGCTCGGCTTGCCCGTGGTCGCCCAGCGGGTGTGGCCGAGCCCGCAGACGCTTTGCGCGTCGGGATATTTCTCCCGCAGAAGCGCCTCGGTATTTGCGATGCGCCCCTCCGCCTTGACCGTCACGACGCCGACCTCGGTGAAAAACGAGATTCCCGCCGAGTCGTAGCCGCGGTATTCCAGTTTTTTCAGCCCGTTGATGAGCCGCGGGACCGCGGGGTTCCCGCCGACGTAGCCGATGATTCCGCACATTCCGATTCCTCCCTGTCTGAACCGATATTAGTTAAAAGCTTTAACAAATAATGGTTTTAGATAATAATACTGCATATATATGAACGTGATGTGAACGTTTTTTGACAATATCGTAAGAAGTTGTTTATTAACAGTATGTTTACGGCAGAAAAAAATATGCCTGCCGATAAAAAAATCGGCGGCGACGTATTGCAATTCATTTTCGATTATTATAAAATTATTCCGTAATCATGAAATAAAGGAGAGAGATTTTTATGAGTATGCGAATCGGTATCATGGGCTACGGCAATCTCGGCAGAGGCGTCGAGCTTGCGGTGAAATGCGCGCCGGACGCGGAGCTCGTCGCGGTATTCACCCGCAGAGACCCCGCCTCGCTTCAGATCAAAACGCCGGGCGTGCCCGTGGTCGCCGCGGCGGAAGCGCCCGAGTGGAAGGATAAGATCGACGTGCTGATCATCTGCGGCGGCAGCGCGACGGACCTGCCCGTCCAGACGCCGGAATACGCGAAATATTTCAACGTGATCGACTCCTTTGACACTCACGCGAAGCTGCCGCAGCACTTCGCGAACGTGGACGCGTCTGCGAAGGCGGCGGGCACGACCGCGATCATCTCCGTGGGCTGGGACCCCGGCCTGTTCTCCATCGCGCGCGCCTACGCGAACGCCGTGCTGCCCAACGGGAAGGATTACACCTTCTGGGGCACCGGCGTCAGTCAGGGCCATTCCGACGCGATCCGCCGCATCAGGGGCGTGAAAAACGGCAAACCGTATACGATCCCCGTGCAGGCGGCGATCGACCGTATCAGAAACGGCGAAACGCCCGACCTCACGACGCGGGAGAAGCACACCCGTCTGTGCTACGTCGTGCCCGAGGAAGGCGCGGACCTCGAACGCATCGAGCGTGAGATCAAAACGATGCCCAACTATTTTGCCGACAACGATACCACGGTGAAATTCATTACGGAAGAGGAATTCCTCCGCGACCACAGCGGCATGGCGCACGGCGGCTTCGTGCTGCGCGCCGGCGCGACCGGGGAAAACGGCGAGACGAAGCATCTGATCGAATACAGTCTGAAGCTCGATTCGAACCCGGAATTCACGACGAGCGTCCTGCTCGCCTACGCGCGGGCGGCGTACCGCCTGGCGCAGGAGAAAAAGTTCGGCGCACATACCGTGCTGGATATCGCTCCGGCGTACCTGCTGCCCATGCCCCCCGAGGAGCAGAGAGCGCATCTGGTGTAAATCATATTGAAAAAGAACGCCGATCGCGTACGCAATCGCACACGATCGGCGTTCTTTCGGCAGTCCCGAGCTCCGAGTTCCGAAGAGGTTTGCGAAAGAGAGATAAGAGATGAGTAACGAAGAATAAACGCACTGCTCTTTCGGTCGGTTCTTATCTTTTTTCTCTGCATTTTTCTTCTTGAGCCGCACAGACTTCCCGTTCGCATCTCGGGTCTCGGGGCATGAGCCCGAAAAACCGGTCCGTCGGAGCGCTTCGCGCCCCGACGGACCGTTTTTTTACTTCTCCATAAACTGCACGCCCACGGTGCCGGGGCCGCAGTGACAGATGATCGTCGGGGTGGTGTCGACCTCGAGCGCCTCGTCGAATCTGCAGAAACGACGGATCTCCCTCCGGATCTCCTCGACGAGATCCGGGCTTACGCCGGGGGCATGCTCGATGAACACGCGCGCTCCGTCGATCTCGCCGGCGCCTTCGAAGCAGGATGCGACGTATTTCAGCACGCAGGCGGGGTATTTGCCGCGGAATTTTTTCGCCGTCTGCATTTTTCCGTCCCGAACCTCGACCGAGGGCTTGATGCCGAGGACGTTCGCGCCGAGCGCGGCGAGGCTCGAGCATCGTCCGCCCTTTCGCAGGAATTCCAGCGTGTCGATGATGAAGCTCGTGCGGACTTTCTCTTTCATTTCCTCCGCGCGGCGCACGATCTCTTTTGCGGTAAAGCCGTTTTCCGCCATTTCGCAGGCGCGGATCACCAGAAGCCCCGCGCCTGCGGTGATGTTCAGCGTGTCAACCACGCGCACGCCGCCGAAGCTTTCCGCGGCGATACAGGCGTTGCGGTACGTCGAGGAAATGCCCGAGGACATGGCGAAATGCACGACCTCGCCGCCGTCCACCGTCAGCGACGCGAAGTAATCGGTATATTCGCCGATAGAACACGCGGAGGTCGTCGGAAGCTCTTTGTTCTTTTCATACCGTTCGAGAATGTCCGCGCCCGTTATATTGACGCCGTCTTCAAAACTCTCCTCGCCGTAGATGATGTGCAGCGGCAGCACGGAAACGCCGTATTTTTCCCGGTATTCCGCGGGTACGACCACCGCGCTCTCGGTGCTGATGATGATAGACATGGGCCGTACGCTCCTTTTTTTTAATTTGAGTTTGTCGGGCTGTCGCCCGAAGGGATGAGGGAGAAGGGATGAGGGATGAGAGAACGATAATGATACGCTCTGCGTCTCGGTTTATTCTCCGCGATTGTCGAAAAATGAACGCTATCGCGCCTTTTGAGGCAGATAATCAATGAAACAAGCCCTTATCCCTTCTCCCTCATCCCTTCTCCCTTGGTAAATACTGATTTGTCGCTCCGCGACAAATCAGTATTTACCGACTTCCTCCAGATACGCCAGCTCTTCCTCGCGGTCGGCTTTCGATTGGGCTTTCGCGAGACGGCGCAGCTCTTTTCTGTTTTTGCCGATGATGCCGTTTTTCCAGAATGCGACGATGAACATGCCGAGAACGCCGCCGACCGCTCCGCAGATCATATCGCCCATCGTGTCCGTAAGGCCCGATTCCGACAGCAGGGACGAGCGCTGCAGCGTGTAGCCGTAGACGCGGTCCATGGTGAATTCGTAAAACTCCCACGCCACGGTGATGCCCACCGCGAACCATACCGCGAACAGCGCGGCGAGCGCGGGCTTGATATGGTGCTTTTTGCCCTGGATCGCCGTTGCGAGGTCATAGGCGAACCACGCCGCGAGGAAGCCCGCGAACGTGTGCTCGATGATATCCATATACGCAAAATTCGTGTGGTCGTTGAGATACGGCCCGATGATGCAGCCCACGATCAGAAAGCAGTTCAGAAGCGTCTGCGAAAAATAGTCCACGCGGGTGATGAAGGATTTTCCGCCGAGCAGCTGAAACAGGTCCCACAGGTGCGAAAACGCGACCGAGAAGCAGCCCATCAGAAAGCCCGTCGTGTAGCCCGTCAGCAGGCAGTAGATCCCGTAGCCGATCAGGACGCAGCGGATCACGATCCAAAGAATGAACTGCCCCCGCGGGATGGGGTAAATCAGGTTGAGTTGTTTTTTCATTGCGATTCTCCGAATTCAGATTCGTTCGGTATATATTACCACAGAAGAAGGACGATGTAAAGAACAACCGGTTCGCCTCAAAGCTGTTCCAACATCTGCGCGAACAGGGAGTTCGCCCACGCAAACCATTTTCTTGAAAACTTCGCCGGATCGTCTTTGTCGAACGATTCGTGCATGAAATTCGTGCCCGCGTGGGTGGCTGCCAGCATTTCGAGACAGCGGTTTTTCTCGTCCTCGTCGGTCGAGGTGAGGATCTGCATCGTCAGCGCGATATGCCAGATGCGGTCCTTGCCCGTGTGCGGGCTGCCCACGCCCTTCGCCGCTTTGCCTTCGAAATACCACGGGTTCGCTTTCGAGAGAATGAATCTGCGGGTGTTCCGATACAGCGGGTCGTCCTTTTCGCAGTAGCCGAGATAGGGCGGGGCGAGCAGGCTCGGGGAATTCGCGTCGTCCATCAGCAGGTAATTGCCGAGACCGTCGACCTCGTATGCGTAAATCTTTCCGAATTCTTCGGTTTCGATTACGCCGTATCGTTTGATTCCCGCGTCGATTTCATCCGCGAGCTTCCGCGCCTTCGCGGCGTACGCTTCGTCGCTCCAGCCGGTCCGCAGAAGCGCCGCGGCGCGTTTCATCGCGACGACCGCCATCATTTCCGCGGGGATAAGATAATTGTAATAACACCGGTCGTCCGAGGGACGGAACCCCGACCAGGTCATGCCCGTGACGGCGACGGGCCTGCCCTTGCCGTCGTTCGGCATGGTGTCGGTCTCGGAACAGTTTTTGCGCCGGAAATAATACGCGGAATTCGCCGCGTGGTCCTGCTCTTTGATAAACGTATCGACGATCGTGCGGAGCATCCCGTGCAGCGCGTCATCGAAGATCGTTTCGTCGCCCGCCGCGTCGAAGTAATCCGCGGCGAGATAGACCGACGCGCACAGGGAGTCGACCTCGTATTTGCGCTCCCAGATGTAATCAGATGCAAAATCCGTGTCGTCCTTATGGCTCCTCGGGTTCGATACCTCGTTGAACGCGTTGGAATACGGATCGAGATTCACATAAAACGCGTGGCGGCGGATGATCCCTTTGATGATCCCGCGCAGCTCCGCGCTCTGTCCGCAAAGCGGCATATAGGGACGAAGCTGCGCCGCGCTGTCCCGCAGCCAAAGCGCGGGGATATCGCCGGTGATGACGAAATAATCGCCGTTATCGCATTTTTTTACCGTCGTTTCGATCGTGTTCAGATAGCACTGCGCGGCGAGCGGTGCGAGCGCGGGAAAGCGCTTTTTTGTTTTCTCTTCGAGAAGCGCCGCGTGTTCTGTCAGGATTTTCGGTATTTCCATAGTTGTTCCTCGTTGCTTGTTGCTCGTTGCTTGTTGCTTGTTGCTTGTTGCTCGTTTCCGGTTGCTCGTTTCCGGTTCTCGGGACTCGGGTCTCGGGCCTTATTACACTAATTCAACACGCCGCGGGTGAAGATGCCGCTCGAGGCGTAGATCGGCTCGCGTGCGAAAAGGCTCCCTGTTTTGCCCTTGATCAGAATATAGAACATCTGCGCCTTGTCGGGGATGCGGATATTCGCGTTGCTGCCGAGCACGGAGCCCTTCTGAACCTTCCATTCCTCTTTCAGCTCGGAAGCTTCGTATTCGAGCGGACCGCTGCGGTAATAAACGTATGCCGCGGCGTTTTTCGCGTCGGCGGGCAGCGTGAAAGAGACGATCGCTCTGTCGCCGTCGAACGAGACCGCGTCTATCTCGATGTTGCCCGTGCCGAGCCCCGTCTGCCCGTTCGCAAAGCGCAGGATCTCCGGCTGGTCGATCAGCATTCCGTGCAGGAAGTTCGGAATAAACGTCACTTTGCCGTTCTGCGCGGAGGCGGCGGACGCTGCGGCGGAATCCGCCGAGAAGTACGCGTCATGGTCGCTGTTGAACCACGTTACGGGCATGGCGACCTCGCCGAGCAGGTTTTTCGCGTCCCACACGTCGCTGACGCCCGCGCCGCGGAAAACTTCGCCCCAGACCGTCTGCGAAACGTCCTGGAAGCCGCTGCCGTACACCGGCGCGGCAAACGCGAAGCGGTCGTCGTAGCAGATCGCGACGCTCGAGGCAAAGCCGCCCCACGAGATGCCGGTCAGCCCGATTTTATCCGTGATCACGCGCTCGTCCGTGCGCAGGATATTATTTGACAGAATGATATCCGCGATAAAATAATAAAACCACTGCTCTTTGAACGGCTTGTCCGCCGTCGTGAAATTATCCATCGGCAGATGCGATGCGGGGTCGACCGTCCAGTGCTCCGGTTCGTGATCGTAAGTATTGTCCGGGCCGGAATAAACCTGCGCAAAGCCGTCCATCGAGATCGCGGCATAGCCGTTGTCGACCCAGAACTGCACCCATTCCGCCCAGGCGTGGCAGCCGCCGCCGTGCACGAGCACCATGCCCGGCACGGGATTTTCCGCCGACGCGCCTTCCGGGAAGCCGAGATAGGCGAACACGCGGGCGGGGCTGCCGAGGCATTCCTCGCCGTCGAAGAAGACCGCCTTGATCCGCGGATCATCGGGGTAAGGATCCTTCTCCGGGCAGGGCGTCACGGTCGGGATATGCTCTTTGACCGCGGCGTACAGCGCTTTCAACTCGTCCGTTTTTTCGTTCCCGCCGGGCGAGGCGTGTTCCGATTGGTAAATATCCGCCGCGTTCTGCTCATTCTGCTTGAACGAGACGCCGAACAGCGAATAGAAAAACGCGAGGATCGAGAGAAAAACCGCGGTGATCTTTTGGATCATAAGAACACTTCCTTTTTATATGTTCAGATAGGTGTATTCATCCACGACCCTGCCGCCGCTGACGTAGATGCGCGGCACGCGGCGGGAGATCCCGCAGACGAACTCGTAATTGAACGAATACGGATCGCTGCCCGCGACCTCCTCCGCGGAGATCGCGTTTTCGCCGTCCGCGCCGACGAGCGTGACCCTGTCGCCGATCTTCACGTCCTGCAGAGCCGAAACGTCGACCATGAACTGATCCATGCAGACCCTGCCGAGGATGGGGCAGTATTTGCCTGCGATGAGCACGCGCCCCTTGTTCGACTGGCTGCGCGGGTAGCCGTCCGCATAACCGACGGGGACCGTCGCGACGCGCGTTTCTTTTTCCGTGATATAAGTCCTGCCGTAGCTGATCCCCCTGCCCGCGGGCAGCGTTTTGACGAACGAAACGTGCGAGATCAGCGACATCGCGGGATGAAGCGGGTAACTCTCCCGCCGGATCTCCTCCGAGGGGGCGAGCCCGTAAAGGGTGATGCCCTGCCGCACCATATCGTAATGGCGGTCGAATTCCATGATCCCCGCGCTGTTGTTGATGTGCTTTATGGGAATATCGACGCCCTTCGCCGCAAGCAGAGCGCAGAATCCGTCGAACCGATCCCGCTGGCGCAGGGCTTCGGTTTTGTCCGTCTCGTCCGCCGTCGCGAAATGGGAGAAAATCCCCTCGATCTTCAGGTTCGGTAGCTCCGAGATCCGTTTGACCGTCCGGGCGCTCTCCCCGTTCGGTTCAAAGCCGATGCGGCTCATGCCCGTATCCACCGCGATATGGCAGCGGGCGGTTTTGCCGAGCCGCACCGCCGCGTCGGAGAGCTCCGCCGCGCTTTCATATGTAAAAATTCCCGGCTGGATATCGTGCCTGATCGCCGTCTCGTAGTATTCCGGCGCGAAATAGCCCAGCACCATTATGTCGTTCTTCACGCCGCCCGCGCGGACCTCCACGCCCTCGTCCACCGTGGCGACGGCGAAATAGTCCGCGATATCGGCGAGCGCCCGGGCGATCTGCACCGCCCCGTGACCGTACGCGTCCGCCTTGATGACGGCGAGATATTTCGTGCCCTTCGGTATTTTATTCTTCGCGGTCGCGGCGTTGAACCTGATCGCGTCAAGATCGATCACCGCGCTGATGCGTTTCGTATCCATTCGATGGACTCCTTTTCATAATTTACAGTCTCGAGTCTCGAGACCCGAGACCCAAGATACAAACTTAAAGTCTGTGCGACTTGGTGAAAACTGAGATAAACCGAGACTTTTTATTGTAATCCTGCTCAAATTTCAACGCCTCGAGACTCGGGTCTCGGTACTCGGGACTTAAACTCTGATTCAACGGCGGAGCCGTTGAATCAGAGTTTGCACTTCTCCTCAAAATCCCTCGTCAATTCATCCTGTATCGCCCGCAGCAATTCCGGCGCTTTGCCGCCGACGGGCTTTTCGTCCACGTGCGTGACCTGCATGCAGAAATGCGACGCGCCGACGGTGGCGATCTCATCCGCGTTCATCAGGTCGTCGAGATAAAACGGCGTCTCGTCAACGGGGATGCCGAACTTTTTGCAGACGTCGACGACGTGCTTTCTGCCGATGCCCGGCAGGATCAGGTTGTCGAGCGGCAGCGCCCGCAGGACGCCGTCCTTCAATATCACGATGTTGCTGTGCGCGCATTCGGTCACCCTGCCGCCCTCGCGGTAGAACAGCGCCTCATACGCTCCCGCCGCGCGCGCCTGCTCCGCCGCCATCACGCAGGGCAGCAGATTGATGGTTTTGATATCATTATGATAGTAACGGGTGTCCGGCACGGTAAAAAGCTTCACTTTTACATAGGTATCAAAGGGGCCCGCCGGAGTCAGCATCAGCCAGATGTTCGCGGTGAAGGAGCGGTCCCCGTAGGGGTGTTTGCGCAGCCCCGTGCCGCGGCTGACCTGCAGATACATGACCTGGTCGCCGGTGTCGACCCTGCGGCAGAGCTCCCGGACCAGCGCGCAGACCTCGCCGCTCGTCATCGGCATGTTGAATTGCAGACGCTCGGCGCTGCGGAACAGCCGCTCGACGTGTTCTTCGAGGCAATACGGGATATAATTATGTATGGCGGTCGTGTCATAAAGTCCGTCTCCGAAATAGCAGGCGCGGTCAAGCATCGGCACCTGCATTTCCTCGAGCAGTCCGATTTTTCCGTTATAATACCCGAGATTCTTCATCTTCTGCTTCCTCTATGTGTTTACCGTATGTAATATGGATAATATATTATTATCCATTATATTCCCTTCCGCGCGAAAAGTAAACACCGAATTCGCATTTATTTGCAGAATACGTGCGAGCCGATCGTCGTGACGACGGGGCGCGTTCGGATCCATTTGTCGTTCGTCTTCGCCGGATTGTAATAGTACAGCGCGCCGCCGGTCGGGTCCCAGCCGTTGATCGCGTCCTGCGCCGCTTTTTTCGCCTGCGTTCCCGGTTCGACCTGCCAGTTGCTGTCCCGCACGCAGCTGAACGCCCCCGCCTGATAGATCACGCCTGAGACCGTGTCCGGAAAGGACGGGTGCGCTACGCGGTTCAGAATGACCGCGCCGACCGCGACCTGCCCGGTATAGCTCTCGCCGCGCGCTTCCGCCGCAATGACCTTGGCGATAAGATAAAGGTCGCTGCTGCTCATCTGCGCACCGGAGGAGCCGCCGAGCCCGAGATACAGAAGCGTTTTCGGCCCCGCGATCCCGTCTGCTGTTATGCCGCAGTTGCGCTGAAAGGCGCGCACCGCCTTTTCCGTTTTGCTGCCGTAGATGCCGTCGACGCTCCCGGTGTAATATCCGAGGTCGGCGAGCTTCTTCTGGATCTTGCGGACCTCGTCCCCGCGCGAGCCGAGACGCGAAAGCGCCGGCGCGTCAATGCCGTTCCGCGCGGTGCGCCCCGAAAGCGCGGAAAGCCCGGAGAAGCCGCAGGCGCACGCCAGCACGGCGCATAAAAGAAAAATCACGACGCACTGCCAGATTTTCAGAAAATGATGATTCATGTCGTTTTTTCTCCCGATTGATTTCATGATATATTATTCCGTGTTCGGCAGCGGAAAAACGCAGAAAGAAATGCCAGGCTTGTGGTAACGGAAAACCATATACAACAACATCTTGTGGCACAAAAAACAACCTGAAAAAAATCAAAAAAAATCTAAAAAAAGGTGTTGACAAGCGGGGAGTGATGTGCTAAACTCATTAAGCGCTTCGGGAGAGGCGCAGCGGGATTGAGGGCCGGAAGGCCGGAAAAAACGCGAAAAAAAGTTAAAAAAAGTGCTTGACAAGGCGCGGTCGGTT